>JBBSIG010000086.1:0-9934 GCA_038232215.1 Gaiellales bacterium
GCCCGGGCGGCGAATCCCTGCGGCGCGGTGGCTCCTCAGCCCGACGCGAGCCGCGCCTCGAAGGACGAGTCGTCCTCGCAGCTCACCGTGCGCCCGACGATCGAGTAGCGGGTCGTTTGGCCGTTACCGCGCACGGTGCGGGCTCAGCAGGTCTCCCCGGGTGCGACGGGCCGTGCCACCCGAGTCAGCCGCCGGGCGCGACCGTCCGCAGTCCGGCGAGCCGGGCGGCCGCCGCCTGGCGCTCGTCATAGCTGACGAACGCGTCGAGCGGGGAGAGGTAGGCGGCAGAGGCGACGTGGATCGAGTCGAGCGCTCGCAGCACCGGCTCGGCGAGCCCGCCGGCGGCCGCGAGCAGCGCGCGGTCGAGCGGGAGTAGGGCGAGCGAGTCGAGGATCTCGCCGGCTCGGGCGATCAGTGTCTCGAGCGGTAGGGTTGCATCCCGGCCCGCGGCGCGCCGCACCGCCCGCGGCACCTCGGTAAGGACGAGCTCGCAGGAGACGAGGTCGGCGTCGGCGAGGAACGTTCGCAGCGCGCGGCTCTCGGGCTCGTCGCGGACGAGCTTCACGAGCGCCGAGGCGTCGGCGTAGAAGAGCGCCAGGGCTCAGCGCTCGCCGCGGATCTCGTCGAGCGCGCGGCTGAGCGCGTACGGGTCGCCCGCGAGCTCGAGCGGTTCGGGCAGACCGCGCCGAGCGGGGCGCGAAATCTTGCCCGCGGCAATCAGCCGGTCGAGCTCGGCGCCCCCGCTCGACGGGGGGCCGAGCTCCGCGACCGGACGGTTCCGGTCGGTGACGACGAGCCGCTCTCCGCGCTCCACCAGCCGCAGGTAGCGGCTGAGGTTCTGCCGCAGCTCGGCGACCCCGACGGTCTTCATGTACATCAACGTAGCAGGAGCGGCCCGAACGGCTACGGCGGCTCGTCGACCGCCTCCGCGAGCCCCGGCTCCCGCGGCGGCGCGTCGTCCGCTCGCTCGAGCGGTGAGCGCCGGATCGCGAGCGCCGACGCGACGAGCATCCCGGCGAGCAGCCAGAAGACTGAGCCCGCCCCCGCGTTGCCGGCCACGAGCCCTGCGGCGGCCGGCGCGGCCACCTGACCGGCCCGGTTACCCGTCAGCCGCACCGCGAGCGCGGTCGCCCGCGCGTGCTCCGGCACCAGCTGGACGACGAGCGTCATCGAGAGCGGCTGTCCGAAGCCGAGGCCGAAGCCGGCGGCTGCACTCAGCAGTACCAGCGCCCACACGCTCTCAGCGAACGTGACGCCCGCGAGTGCGCAGGCCGCGGCGCCGGCGCTGAGTGAGAGGAGGCGGACCCGCCCGACGCGGCGAACGATCGCGCCGATGCCCACGCGCGAGGCGAGCGAGGCCGCGGCGCGGATCGCGAGCAGGACGCCGACCGTGCGTGGCGCGATCCCCTGCTCCTCGCCGAGCACGGGCAGGTAGGCCGTGAAGACGTCGGTCGCCGAGAGCACGGCGATGCTCGCGAAGATCCCGGCCGGGACGCCCCGCGTGGAGGCGATCGCGAGGACGCTGCCTCGCCGCGGCTCCACTCCTGCGTGGGCGTCATGGCCCTCCCGACTTCGATCCGCGGCCAGCGCCGCGGCGGTCGCGAGCCCCGCGATTCCGGCGGCCGCGAGCATGGCGTGCCCCGTCGCCTCGCGGAGGGAGCCGCTCCGCTCGCCGAGCAGCAGGCCGCCGAGCAGCGGGCCCACGAGCTGACCGAGGGAGACACCGGCGGTCAGATAGCCGAAGTGCTGGTCGTGCCGCTCGTCGCTCGACTCGCGCGCGACGAGGTCCTGGACCCCGAGCGCGAGACCGAGGTGTCCGACCCCGAGGAGCGCGCTCGAGGCGCCGAGCCCGAGGGGCGTGTCGGCGACCGAGAGCAGCACGCAGGCGACGGTCTGGACGACGCACCCGATCACGAGTAGAGGCGCTCCGCCGCGCCGGTCCGAGAGACGCCCGAGCGGGATGGCGAGGAAGAGCGGCAGGAGGCCCCACGCCGCCGTGACGAGCCCGACCTCGCGTGCTCCCGCGCCGAGGCCCAGCAGCCGGTACGAGGTCATCGGCCGCACGAGCGCGACCGCCGCCTGTGCGACGGCCATCGCCAGCAGGCCGAAGAGGAGCCGGCGGCTCACTCCCCCGCTCAGCCGGTAAGGAGGCGCTTCGCCTGCTCGTAGAAGGGCGCGTCGACGAGCTGCCCGTCGACCGCGACCGCGCCCTCGCCGCGCGCGAGCGCGCGCTCGTACTCAGCCACGACTCGCTCCGCGCGCTCCAGCTCCCCGCTCGTGGGGCTGAAGACCTCGTTGAGGATCGGCACCTGGCTCGGGTGCACGCACGGGGCGCCGCGCAGGCCGAGGGCCCGGGACTCCTCCGCCACGCGCCGGAAGCCCGCGAGGTCGCCGTAGTCCGTGATCGTCGACACGAGCCCGAGCGGGAGGCGACCGGCCGCGACCGCTGCATTGACGACCTGGAAGCTCGCCGCGACGTTCCCCGCTCCCCCGAAGACCATGCCCGCGGCGAGCGTGTAGTCGGCCGAGCCGAGGCCGAGCGCCACCACCCGCGGATGTGCCGCGGCGATCTCCGGCGCGTGCAGCAGCCCTTGCGCCCCCTCGATCCTCGCGAAGAAGCGCGTGTGGCCGACCGGGAGACCGCGCTCCTCCTCGACGCTCTCGGCGACCTCGGCGAGCGCGAGCACGTGCTCCGCCGAGTCGACCTTCGGCAGGACGAGCGCGCTCACCCTCGGCCCGATCGCCGCCTCGACGTCCCGGACGGCGAGCCGCCAGGGGCGGTTGATGCGGACGAGGATGTCGGCGCCGCCCTGCGACACGGTCTCGGCGACCTCGGGCACCAGGCGGCGGGCACGCTCCTTCTCGCTCGGCGCGACGGCGTCCTCGAGCTCGAGCACGATCGCGTCCGCGCCGCGGGTGTGCGCCCTCGCGACGAAGCGCTCGGAGACGACGGGCACGTACAGGAGCGAGCGCCACATCAGAGCACTCCCTCCTCGGCGAGCCGCGCGAGCTGGGCCGGGCCGAGCCCGAGCTCGCCGTAGACCTCGGCGTTGTGCTCGCCGAGGGACGGCGCGGGGCTGCGGATCGCGCCCGGGGTGCGCGACAGGCGCGGCACGACGTCGTGCAGGACCACGCCGTCCTCCATCTCCACGATCGTCTCCCGCGCGAGGTAGTGCTCGTCGGCCAGGGCGTCCAGGACGTCGTAGACGGGCCCGATGGTCAGCCGGTGGCGCTCTGCGAGCTCCAGGATCTCCTCCCGGGAGCGCCGCCCGAACTCCTCCGCGAGCAGCTCGTTCAACGCCGCGCGGTTGGCGAGCCGCGCCTCGGCGCTCGCGAAGCGGGAGTCCGCGAGCAGGTCCGGCCGCTCGATCGCGGCGAAGAAGCGGGCCGCCGTCTCGTCGGTCGCAGCCGAGAGCGCGACCCAGTGCCCGTCGCTCGTCGGGAACACCCCGCGCACGGACGAGACGCCCGCGCCGTCGCCCCGGCTCCGTAGACGTGAGCGCGCGGCGTACGCAGTCGCGTCGGCGCCCATGATCGAGAAGAGGGGCTCGAAGAGCGACACGTCCACCACCTGACCGGCCCCGCCGTTGACGCGCACCTCCCAGAGCGCCGCGAGCGCGGCCGCGGCGGCGTAGGTGCCGGCGACGGTATCGGCGAGCGAGAGGGGAGCCTGGACGGGCGGTCCGCCGGGCAGGCCGTTCAGGTACGTGAAGCCGGAGAACGCCTCGGCGAGGGTGCCGAAGCCCGGCCGCGGGGCGCGCGGCCCGGTCTGCCCCCACCCCGTGATGCGGACGATCACGAGCCGGGGATTGCGCTCGAGTAACGCGTCCGGGCCGCCGCAGAGCCGCTCGAGCACGCCCGGGGTGAAGTTCTCGGCGAGGAGGTCGGCGGTGTCGGCGAGCCGCAGCAGCAGGTCGCGCCCGCGGTCGTGCGCGAGGTCGAGGGTGACGCTCCGCTTGTTGCGGCCGTAGGCCCGCCAGTAGGCGTCGTAGCCCTCGACGGTCGTCCGGCGGAAGCCGTCTCCCACGGCCGGCCGCTCGACCTTCACCACGTCGGCGCCGAGATCGCCGAGGACGAGGCCGAGCTGCGCGCCCGACACGAGTCTGGTCAGGTCGACGACGCGGACGCCGGCGAGCGGGCCTCGCGCCTCGGGTCGATAGCACCGGCGGGGAAGCGGAAGGTCGGCGGGCCCGGGCGTTGCGGAGGACAAGGGCTAATCCACCAGCGAGCAGCCGTCGGGCGGAATGTGGAGCTGCAGCCGCTCGCCGGGGACCTGCGTGTTGCTGACGACGGTGAGGGCCAGCGGGCCCGAGTCCACCTCGTACTCGTAGTGGTCGCCGAGGAACGCGACCGACCGCACGCTTGCCTCCCACGTGTTCGCACCGTTCGGCGAGCCGTCGCCCGCCGGCACGATCGTGATCGCCTCGGGGCGCACCGCCACGGTCACGCTGTCGGACACGGCGGCTCCGTCCGCGGCCAGCGAGAGGCGCTGTCCCGAGCCGGCGACCTCGAGCACGACTCGGCCGCCACTCGCCTCGGCCACGACGCCGTCGATCAGGTTGACGCGCCCGACGAAGCCCGCGACGAACCGGTTCCCCGGCCGGCGGTAGACCTCCTCGGGCGTGCCGACCTGCTGCACCCGCCCGGCGCTCATGACCGCCACCCGATCGCTCATCGAGAGAGCCTCGTCCTGGTCGTGCGTGACGAAGATCGTGGTCAGCCCGAGAGTGCGCTGGAGCTCCTTGACCCACGCCCGCGCGCGCTCGCGCAGCTTCGCGTCGAGGTTCGAGAACGGCTCGTCGAGCAGCAGCACCGAGGGCGAGTAGACGAGAGCGCGCGCGAGCGCGACGCGCTGCTGCTGGCCGCCCGAGAGCTGGTGCGGATACCGGTTCTCGTACGGCGTCATCTCGACGAGCTCCAGCACCTCGAGCACCCGCGCGCGGATCTCGCGCTTGCGCAGCTTCCGCACCTTCAGCGGGAAGGCGAGGTTCTGGAACACGGTCATGTGCGGCCAGACCGCGTAGGACTGGAAGACGATCCCCAGGTTACGCTGCTCGGCCGCGACGCTGAGCTTGCGGCCGGCGTCGAAGAACGTCTCCTCGCCGACCGCGATCGTGCCCTCCTCGGGCTGCTGGAAGCCGGCGATCGACATCAGGGTCGTCGACTTGCCGCAGCCGCTCGGCCCGAGCAGCGTGAAGAGCTCTCCGTCCGCGACGGAGAAGCTGACGTCGTCGAGCGCCCGCTGCTCGCCGAACTCCTTCACGAGCGACGCCACCTGGATCTCAGGCATCGTGGGCTCCCGTCGCTCCGATCCTGAAGAGCCTCGCGCCGAGGCCGAGCACCAGGACCGTCACTCCGACCTGCACGAGCGCGAGCGCCGACACCGGGCCGACCGCGCCCTGGATGAACTGCGAGAGCATCGTGGCGCCCATCACCTCCGTGCCCGGCTTGACGAGGAAGACGGCCGGGTCGTAGTCGTTCAGGATCTCGACGAACATCAGCACGAACGAGGCGAAGAGCGCCGGGCGCAGGAGGGGGAGCACGATGCTGCGGCAGGTACGCCACCAGCCGGCCCCGGCCGCACGGCCCGCCCGGTCGAGCTCCTCGCCGATCCGGGCCATGGTCGGGTACATGACGATGTACGCGAACGGCAGGTTGCGCACGCAGAAGGCGAGCATGATCCCCCAGATGCTGCCGCGCAGGTAGTCGCCCGGCCAGTCGACGAGCAGGTACGTCCAGAAGAAGCCGATACCGATGATGATCCCGGGAGTCGCGCGCGGGTAGAGCATCACGAACGGCAGCGAGCGGCGCAGCCGAAACGGAGACCGGTGCGCGACGAGCGTCGCCAGGGCGACGACCGCCGTGGTCAGGATCGCTCCCACGACGGCGATGATCGCGCTGTTCTCGATCGAGCGCAGGAAGACGCCCTCGCCGAGCGCGTGCCAGTGGGCCGACGTCAGGAGGTGCCACGGCGCCACGAGCGGGGTCAGCACGACGACGACCGACATGAGCGCGAGCCCGAGCACCGGCACGAGCGTCGTGAAGACGAGGAAGAGCGCCAGCAGGACCGCCAGCGGCCAGCGCCAGACGTGGAGCCGCAGCAGCTCGCTCCGCCCGGCCCGGCCGCCGACCGAGACGAAGCGCGCCTCGGCGCCGAGCAGCCGGTTGCGGACGACGAGGAGGCCCGTCGCGGCGACGAGCAGCAGGATCGCCCCCGCGCTCACCGAGCCGGGGTCCGGCGCCGCGGCGTTTGTCCAGAGGTTGTAGAGGTAGCTGGAGACGAACTGGATGTTGCGCGAGGTGCCGAGCAGGAGCGGGATCCCGAGCGCGGCGATGGAGAGCGTGAAGATGAGCGTGGCCGCGTTCAGGAGCGCCGGCCGCAGCATCGGGATCGTGACGCTCCCGAGCACCCTGAGGGGCGGGGCTCCTGCGCTCCGCGCCGCGTCCTCGAGCGAGGAGTCGGCGCGCGCGAGGGCGGCCTGACAGGTCAGGAAGGCGACCGGGAGCAGGCGCGTCGCCTCGACCAGCGCCATGCCGGGGATCGTGTCGATGGCGAGCGTGGGCACGTGCAGGCGTTGCGAGAACATGCTCGTGAGGTAGCCGCCCGGGCCCCAGACGACGAGCCAGCCGAGCACCATGCCCAGCGAGGGCAGCAGGATGGGCAGCAGCACGAGCCGCGAGAAGAGCTTCCGCCCGGCCAGGTCCGTGCGGGCGCAGAGGATCGCGACGGCGCCGCCGAGCACGACCGCGAGCGTCGTGGTGAGGGCCGCGAAGCCGAGCGTGTTCAGCCAGGCGTGCCAGTAGGCCGAGTCGCCGAAGAGCTCGCGATACGGCGCGACGGTGAGGACGCCGCCCGCCTCGTACAGCGGGCGGTCGCGCAGGGAGGCGTACAGGAGCGGGACGAACGGGCCCAGGACGAGCGCCACCACGAGCGCCCAGATCCCCCAGTGCAGCGCGGAGGCCGGCACGAGGCTGCGGCGCGGACGGGGGAACGTCCGCTCGAGCGTCGTGGTCGCCATCCGGGCCCGTTCGTCTCTCTGCTGGAGGGCCCGCCCCTAGCCGAAGATCCCGTGCCAGCGGGCCTTGAACTTCGGGTAGTCGTTGACGAACTTCTGGCTGAACGGCACGAGGATCACGTTCTTCTGGCCCACCTTCTTGTAGAGGTCGGCGAGCGTGTTCGTGCAGTTCTTCGGCGTGAAGCCGGTGCGGAAGGCGGTGAAGCCGGCGTCGCACATGGTCTGCTGACCGGCCTTGCTGTAGACCCAGTTCAGGAACAGCTTCGCCGAGGCCGGGCTCTTCGCCTTCACCGTGATGCCGATCCCGCGCGGCACGAGCGGGGTCGCGTCCTTCGTGTAGGTCCAGTCGAGGATGCTCTTCAGCTGAGGGTTGCTCGCGATCGTGAAGCGGGCGGTCGGGGAGGTGAGGTAGGCGGCCACGGCGCCGCCCTGCGAGACGAGCTGGAGCTGGGACGAGACCCCGGTCTGCGACTTCAGCCGCGACTTGCCGATCTTCTCCAGGTTCGACCAGCCCTTCTTCTGCACGTAGCCCCAGAGGCCGGTGTAGCCGAAGAGGTTGTCCACCGTGTAGCCGGTGAGCTTGCCGTACGTGTCTGCGTCGGCCGCGATCTCGCTGAGCGAGTTCGGCACCTTGTCCTTCAGCAGGAGCTTGTTGTAGACGGTGATCGCCGGATCGGGCGAGAGGACGTACACGCCCTTGTACTGCTTCACGAACGAGGGGAACTTCCCGAGCTCGTTCGGCGTGTAGTCGATCACGAACTTCTTCCGGGTCGCGTAGACCCAGAGGTTCGGGGCGCTCGAGACGAGCACGTCGGCGGAGCGCTCGCCCTGCGCCGACTCGGAGGCGTACTTCGAGAAGATCGTGTTGTTGTCGAGGTCGTAGGAGGTCGTCTTGATCCACGGGTAGTAGTACTGGAACCGGTCGGTGACCACCTTCCAGTTCGCGGACGGCGGGTTGCCGTAGAAGACGAGACCGGGCTCCTTCTTGGACTGCTTGATCAGGCCGGCGAGCGGGCCCGGGGCGCGGGCGGCGGCGCCGGCTTCCGAGGACGGAGCGGCGCCCGCCGAGCCGGCGGCGAGCACGCCCGCGAGCAGCGCGATCGCCGTCAGCGCGGCACGGTGCACGGTTCGGGTCGAGATCACTGGTTTCCCTCCTTGTGGGTCGCGCTCGCGCGTGACGATCGCCACACGCGGGAGACGGGCGAGAGCTTAGGCCGCGTGCGGCGCGTGTCCAGGCTTGTGAGCGTTCTCTCGCACTTTCTCCATTGCGGCGGTTGTGTTCTTTGTGACCCCGGCCCGACGCGAGCTAGCGGGCTCGTCGCGGCCGTACAATCGAGCGATGCTGAGCGAGCGGGGACGGCTCTGGGGCCGGTTGCCCCTGTCGACGCAGATCGTGCTGCTCCAGCTCGCGATCATCGTCCTGACGCTCGGCACGGGGGTCGCTGTCTCGATCCTCCAAGCCCGTAAGCAGCTCGACCGCCAGTCCGGGAAGCAGTCGCTCGCGATCGCGCGCACCGTGGCTCACGTCCCGGAGATCGTCCGCGCGTTCGGCACGCCGCACCCAGAGCGGGTGGTCCAGCCGATCGCCGAGCGCATCCGGATCGCGACGGGAGCGTCGTTCGTCGTTGTCGCGAACGAGCGGGGGATCCGCTACTCGCATCCGGACCCGACGAAGGTCGGGCGGCCGCTCTCGACCGATCCGTCGGAGGTTCTCTCCGGACGCGAGTTCGTGGGCGTGCAGACCGGCTCGCTCGGCAAGTCCGTCCGGAGCAAGGTCCCGATCCGGAACCGGGCCGGACGCGTGATCGGGCTCGTCTCCGTCGGTCTGCTCGAGCGCAGGGTGAGCGCCCAGCTGCGCGCCGATCTGCCGGTGATCCTGATTCCGGCCGCGATCGGCCTCGGCCTCGGCGCGCTCGGCTCGCTGCTCCTGGCGCGGCGGATCAAGCGTCAGACGTTCGGGCTCGAGCCCGCCGAGATCGCGACGCTGCTCGAGCAGCGGGAGGCGATGCTGCACGGGATTCGCGAGGGTACGGTGGCGACCGACCCGGCGGGGCGAGTCACGCTCGTGAACGACGAGGCGAAGCGTCTGCTGGCCCTCGACGACTCCGTGCTCGGCCGCCCGCTCGCCGAGGTCGTTCCGGCCGGCCACGCGCGCGAGGTGCTCTCCGGCAACGTGGACGACCCCGACCAGGTCGTCCTCGTCGACGACCGCGTGCTCGTCGCGAACCGGATGCCCGTGCGCGTGCGAGGCCGGGAGATCGGGGCGGTCGTGACGCTCCGCGACCGCACCGAGCTCGAGGAGCTGCTGCGCGAGCTCAACGACGTGCGCAGCCTCGCCGAGGCGCTCCGGGCGCAGGAGCACGAGTTCTCGCACCGGCTGCACGTGATCGGTGGCCTGATCGAGCTCGGCCGCTACGACGACGCGGCCGGCTTCGTCCGCGAGTCGTCGCTCGTGCACCAGGCGCTCGTCGCCGCGATCGTCGAGAGCATCGGGGAGCCCACCCTCGCCGCGCTCCTGCTCGGGAAGGCGGCGGTCGCTTCGGAGCGGGGAATCGAGCTGCGAGTCAGCGACGACACGCGCCTGCCGGAGGAGCTCGAGGGCATCCGCGAGCTGATCACCGTCGTCGGAAACCTCGTCGACAACGCCCTCGACTCCGTGGCGGGCGCCGGCACGGGCTCCATCGACGTCACGATCCGCGACGACCAGGAGGGGGTGCTCGTGCGCATTCGCGACTCCGGGCCCGGAGTCGACCCCGCGATCGTCGACGAGATCTTCCAGGCCGGGTTCACGACGAAGGTGGCGACCGCCGGCGGTGGCCGCGGGCTCGGGCTCGCCCACCTCCGTAAGACACTGCGGCCCCGGCCCCGGGGCAACGTCACGGGAGAGGACGACGCTGGGGCGCTGTAGAACGCCTGCC
>JBBSIG010000087.1:0-9920 GCA_038232215.1 Gaiellales bacterium
CGCCGAGGAGGCAGCTCGCGAGGCGTGCCTCGCCGGGGACGGCGACGAGCTCGAAGCCTGTGCCGAGTCCGGCGCCGGGAAGGCGGAGGCAAGTGCCCGGAGCTGCGGCGATGGCCCATTCCGGTGCCAGTCGGGCTACGTCTTCTTCCGCGCGAACAGTCAGGTGCGGATCACGGCCGACCCCACGGCGTCCGGTAACCCGAACGAGGCGTACGTCGTCTACGACGGATCCGTGCCCGGCTCGGAGACGTCGACGGGGACGACCTACGGGACGGCCGGCTCGGGAACGGGGACCCAGGCCTCGGTCTACTTCGTCAAGACGACGAACGGCGGTGGAAGCTGGAGCACGCCGGCGAGGATCGACGCCCAGGCGACGGGTCACCAGTTCTTCCCGGACATCGACGCCAACGCCGGCCGGCTCAATGCAATGTGGCAGGACAGCCGCGCCGACTGTGCCAGCGGACCGCCCTCGACGCCGAGCGGCGGCGACTTCCGGACGGTGCCGATCTCGAACAGGTGGGTGGCGAGCAACCCGCCCGGAGCTCTGGTCTGCGGGGCCGGCGTGAGCACCTACTACGCCCTCTCCACGACCGACGGCGCGGGCTGGAGCTCGCAGGCGGTGTCGAGCGTGGCCCAGATGCCGCAGTACGAGCAGTTCGGCAACCGGGACACGCCCTTCTCCGGCGACTACAACTACATCTCGGCGGTCGGCGGAACTGCGCTGATGGACTGGACCGATCAGCGGGACACGGTGCCGGGCACCGACCCGCGCTACACGAACGGCGACGGGACGGACGGCTTCGACGTCCTGCAGTGCCGGCCCGCCGACAACCCGACCGGAGCCGACACGTGCCCCGACGCCGGCGGGCTCGACCAGAACGTCTACGGGGCGGTCGTCTCCGCTCCATAGCGACCGAGACGTTCGAGGGTGGAGGGGCGGCCCGGGCGGGCCGCCCCTCACGCACCTTCCTAGTAGGCGACCGCGCCGCGGCCGGTCTCGGCCGCGTGCCGCTGCTCGTCGGCCCGATAGCTCGAGCGGACGAGCGGGCCCGAGAAGACCGAGCCGAAGCCGAGCCTCTCGCCCTGCTCGCGGAACCAGCGGAACTCGTCGGGGTGAACCCAGCGGTCGATCGGCGCGTGCTTCGCCGAGGGCTGCAGGTACTGGCCGATCGTGACGACGTCGACCTCGTGGGCCCGGAGATCGCTCATCGTCTCCACGACCTCGTCGTTCGTCTCTCCGAGGCCGACGATGATCCCGGACTTCGTCAGCACGCGGTACTCGGCGAGCTCCTTCGCCCGCCGGAGCAGCCGGAGCGCGCCGTCGTACGAGGCCTTGGCCCCGCGCATGCGGGCGTGCAGCCGCCGCACCGTCTCGATGTTGTGGTTGAACACCTCTGGTCGCGCGCCGATCACGGTCGTGAGGGCCGCTTCCTCGACACCGAGGAAGTCCGGGGTCAGCACTTCGATCGAGCACGACGGCAGCTTGGCCTTGAGCGCGCGGATGGTGGCTGCGTAGTGGGCGGCCCCGCGGTCGGGGACGTCGTCGCGGTCGACGGACGTGACCACGACGTGCTGCAGCTGCATCTGGGCCGCCGCCTGGGCGAGTCGCAGCGGCTCGAGCGGGTCCGGTGGGCGCTCGGGTCGGCCGGAATGCACGTAGCAGTACCGGCACGCGCGCGTGCACGTCTCGCCCAGGATCTGGAAGGTCGCGGTACCCCGGCCCCAGCACTCGGCGATGTTCGGGCAGCGCGCCTCCTCGCAGATCGTGTGCAGCCCTTGGCCGTGGATGAGCCGCTTGACGTCGAAGTAGCGCCCGTCCGCGCTCGGCGCTCGTACCTTCATCCACTCGGGACGGCGCGGCCGCTCGGCCACGGGCAGGGACGTCTCCATCGAGCTCAAGTCTAGTCCGCGACCCGCCACGCCGACGGCACGTGACAGGTGTCACTCGGTCGCGGCGGCGAGACGAGCGTGCACCGGCTGCGGCCAGAGTCCCGTACCCTCGTCGGCCGGCAGCTCCTCGAAGTCGAGGTCGAAGACCGCGGCGAGCGTCTCCACCGCACGCCGTCGTACCTCGTCGACCGAGACCGGCCTTCCAAGCTCCTTCGCGACCGTCGTGAAGGCGGCGTCCTCGAGCCCGCACGCCGTGATCCAGCGCGTGAACGGCGCCGGATCGAGGTCGACGTTCAGCGCGTAGCCGTGCGTGCTGATCCAGTGGGAGATATGGACGCCGATCGAGGCGATCTTGCGCGGCGGGGCGTGCAGCCAGACTCCGGTGAGGCCCTCGATCCGCGTCGCCTCGAGGTCGAGCATGGCCAAGGCGCTGATCAACGACTCCTCGAGCTCGCGGCAGTAGCGCCTGACGTCCTGTCCGTGGCGACGGAGGTCGAGGATCGGGTAACAGACGAGCTGGCCGGGTCCGTGGAAGGTCGACTTGCCGCCGCGGTCCGTCTGGACGACCTCGACCTCGGCGTCGGGCGGGAGGTGCAGCTCGCTCGCCTCCGCGCGCCGGCCGAGCGTCACGACGGGCGGATGCTCGAGGAAGACGACGGTGTCAGGGATGGCACCCTGCGAGACGGCGCCGGCGAGCGAACGCTGCAGCTCGAGCGCCTCGCGATAGGGCACGAGGCCTGCGTCGAGGAGGTACGCCCCGCGGCTCACGGCTCGAGCCTAGCCGAGCTCGGGGCGGGGGCCAGAAGCCACACGACCTACCGAGGCACGGCCGCAGGGGCCGGCCCAGGGTCTGACCCTGAAGCGGCGAAAGGGGACGATTGTGCACAGATAGTCACGCTTTCGGCACCGGTCTAGCCGTCCGAGCCCCCGCAGGGCCAACCCGTCAGTACGCCGCCTCGTCCCAGCCTTCGAGGTTCTGCTTCAGCTCCTTCATGAACTGGGCCGCGTAGGCCCCGTCCACGAGGCGGTGGTCGTAGGAAAGGCAGAGGTTCATGATCTGCCGGATCGCGATCGTGTCGCCGCCGTTCTCGTCGGTGATCACGACCGGCCGCTTGACGAGGGCCTCGACGTCGAGGATCGCCACCTGCGGCTGGCTGATGATGGGCGTGCCCATGATCGCCCCCCAGCCGCCCGGGTTCGTGATCGTGAAGGTGCCGCCCTGGACGTCGTCTGGCGTCAGCCGCTTCGTCCGAGCCCGCTCCGCGACGTCGGCGATCGCCCGCGCGAGGCCGAGCAGGTTCTTCTCCTCCGTATTCTTGACGACGGGGACGATCAGGCCCTTGCCGCCCTCGAGCGCGACCGCGATGCCGAGGTTGATGAACTGCTTTGTGACGATCTTGTCCCCGCGGATCTCGCCGTTCAGCCACGGCCAGTTCCGGATCGCCTCGACGGTAGCCCGGGCGATGAAGGCGAGGTACGTGAGGTTGACGCCGTAGCTCGCCGCGTACTCGCTCTTGAGTCGGCCTCGGATCTGCGCGACCTTCGTCAGGTCGACCTCGAACACCGTCGTCACGTGCGCCGAGGTGTCGAGCGACCGCCGCATGTGCTCGGCGATCCCGCGTCGCATGGCGCTCATCGGCTCGAAGAGCTCGCCCGCAGCCGGCGGCGGCTGGGGAGCGGGCTGGGCCGGGAGTGGGGGCGGCGCCTGTCGAGGCGCCGGTGCCTGCGGAGCGGGTGGCTCAGGAGCAGGCGGCGGAGCCTGTGCTGCGATCTCGGTCGACGCCTGCGCCGGCGCAGCCGGCACGGCGGCCTCCGCCGGTGCGCCCGACTCGACGAAGGCGAGGATGTCCCGCTTCGTGACCCGCCCGCCGCGCCCGGTCCCCGCGAGCGCGCCCGGATCGACTCCGTGCTCGGCCGCGATTCGCGCGACGACCGGCGAGACGAACGTCCTGCCGTTGTCGGACGACTCCCCCGACGCGTCCTCGGCCGTCGTCTCGCTCGCGCCCTGTGCCGCGGGCCTCACCTGCTCGACGGTCTCCGAGGTCGGCGTCGAGGCAGGCGCGTCCGAGGCAGCGGTCGCCTCGGCGGCCGCCTGCGCCGTCGCGGGCTCCGGGACGTCTGCGACCGCCGCGGGCTCGGCGCCGTCGGGTGCGATGACGGCGAGCTTCGTCCCGACCTCGACGGTCTCGCCCTCCTGGACGAGGATCTGCTGCACGATGCCTTCGCCGGGGCTCGGCACCTCCGTGTCGACCTTGTCGGTCGAGATCTCGAGCAGCGCCTCGTCCACGCCGATCGGCTCGCCCTCCTGCTTGAGCCACTTCGTGATCGTCCCTTCCGAAACCGAGACGCCCATCTGCGGCATCACGACGTCGATTGCTGTGTGTGTGGCCATGCGGGCCTCCCTGTCAGTACTCGGCGAGTTCCTTGAGCCCGGCGACGACGTCGTCGACCTGGGGGATGAATGCCTTCTCGAGCGGGGGCGAGAACGGAACCGGCGTATCGGGGGCCGCGATCCGCTTCACGGGCGCGTCGAGGTCCTCGAATGCCTCCTCCGCGATCGTGGCCGCGATCTCGGCGCCGAAGCCGCCCGTGCGCGTGTCCTCGTGCAGGACGAGGATCTTCGAGGTCTTGCGCGCGCTCTCGAGCACCGCCTCCTTGTCCCAGGGCATGACGGTGCGCAGATCGACGATCTCGACGGAGACGTCCTCCTCCTCCTCGAGCCGCGTCGCCGCCTCCTCCGCTGTGTACACCATCGCCCCCCACGTGATCACGGAGACGTCGTCTCCGGTGCGGTGCGTCCGTGCCTTTCCGATCGGGGTCGTGTAGCGCTCGTCCGGGACGTCCGCCTTGATCCTGCGGTACAGGTGCTTGTGCTCGAAGAACAGCACGGGGTTCGGGTCCTCGATCGCGCTGACGATGAGTCCTTTCGCGTCCTCGGGCGTCGCCGGGCAGACGCACTTGAGGCCCGGAATGTGCGCGAACGAGCTCTCGGGATTCTGTGAGTGGAAGGGCCCACCGGAAAAGCCGCCGCCCGAGGGCAGGCGTACGACGATCGGCACGGGCGTACCCGCGCGATAGCGCTGCTTGGCGGACACGGTCACGAGCTGGTCCCACGCGCACGAGACGAAGTCGGCGAACTGCATCTCGGCCACGGGCCGCAGGCCCATGAGCGCTGCGCCCGTGCACCCCCCGACGATCGCCGTCTCCGAGAGCGGCGAGTCGATCACCCGCCAGGGTCCGAACTCCTCCTGGAACCCGAGCGTCACCTTGAAGGCGCCGCCGTAGACCCCGACGTCCTCGCCGATCACGAACACGCGCTTGTCGCGTCGCATCTCCTGCCGGAGCCCGTCGGAGATCGCCTGGAGGTAGGTCTTCTCGGCCACCGACGGACTACTTGTGATGCGGCGTGTCGAGGTCCTCGGGCGAGGCGTACACGCCTTCCAGGACCGAGGAAGCCGCCGGCAGCGGGGACTCCTCGGCGCGGCGCAACGCCTCGGTGAGCAACCGCTTGACGCCGCTCGTGAGCTCCTCCTCCTCGTCGTCCGACAGGTCGGCGTTCTCCCGCAGCCAGGTGTGGAAGCGCTCGACCGGGTCCGCCTTCGCCCACTCCTCGAAGAGCTGCTTCGGGACGTAGAAGGCGTCGTCGTGCACCGCGTGGCCCTCCATGCGCAAAGTGAGGCACTCGATCAGGGTCGGCCCTCCGCCGGCGCGCGCCTTCTCGATCGCCTGCTTCGCCTCACGGTAGACGGCGAGCACGTCGGTACCGTCGACGACCACGCCCTCGAAGCCGTATGCGGCCGCCCGGTCGGCGATGTGCTCCACCGCGTAGCCGAGGTGCGTCGGCGTCGAGTACGCCCACTGGTTGTTGTCGCAGACGAAGACGACGGGCAGGCGCCGGACGCCGGCGAGGTTCATCGCCTCGTGCGTGTCGCCACGGGCGGCCGAGCCCTCGCCGAACCAGCCGAGCGCGACGCGCCGCTCCTCGCGGATCCGGAAGGCGAGGGCGCAGCCCACCGCGACCGGCAGCATCGCGGGCAGGTGGCTGACCATAGCCAGCAGGCCGAGATTCGCGTCCCCCATGTGCACGTTCCCGTCCTTGCCCTTCGTCGGCCCGTCGGCGCGGCCCATGTACTGGGCGAAGATCCGCCAGGGCTCGACGCCCCGGGTGATGTATACGCCCATGTCGCGGTGCAGTGGCGCGCCGACGTCGTCGGGAGCCATCGCCGTCGCGACGCCGACGGCCGCGGCCTCGTTGCCGCGTCCCGTGTAGAACGAGCCCGGGATCTTCCCCTGCTTGTAGAGGATGTGCCCGCGCTCCTCGATGCCGCGCGTGATCAGCAGGTTGCGGTAGACGGCCAGCAGGTCCTCGCGGTCGAGGCCCGCCTCCTTCACCTCTTTCAGCGAGCCGAGCGGCTCGGCCTCTCTGACTGCCATTGGCTATCCCCGGTCGGACTGGACGGCCTGCACTCTAACGACTCGCTCTGCAGGTACGGCGCTACGCTCCGGTCGATGCGCCGCCGCGAGCAATCGGCACGGGGGAACCCGCGAGTTCTCCGTGAGCTCCCTCTTCGCGCGGCCGCCGCTCCGGCTCGCACGGGCGGGAGCACATGAGCCCCGAGGCCAGGCGCCCGAAGCGCAACTGGATCCAGGAGGAGCGGGCACGGGGGAACCTGTGGGTCCCCCGTGAGCCCCCTCCTTCGCCGCCGCGCCCAGCCGCCTCGCGCCTCGGCTCCCGCCGGGCAGAGCCCGGCTCCGCCGCCTCGCGCACGCGCACGGGCGGGAGCGCATGAGCCCTGCGGCCAAGCCATGAGCCCCGAGGCCAGGCGCCCGAAGCGCAACTGGATCCAGGAGGAGCGGCGCAAGACGCTCGGCGACTGGGTGGCGTTCTGCGTCGCGTGCGGCTTCACGCTCAGGTACTTCGCCGAGCTCGAGGACGGGCTGCCCGAGCGGTGCCCTCAGTGCGCCGGCGAGCTGCGGGCGCACTGCCCGACGTGTGGAGAGCGTTTCCCCTCGGCCTTCCAGGTCGAATGCGAGGGCTGCGGCGCCCGGGTGCGGCCGGCCGAGCTGTTCGGCGTGCCGATCCGCCGTGCGGGTCGCTAGCTTCGGATCTCCGAGAAGCGGATCAGGGTGACGGTGTCGTCGGGCGACACGGGCCGGTTGTAGAGCCGGCCGAGGAAGGTGGCGAGATCCTCCGGCCGGCGGATCTCCGGATTGTCGTGCTCGATCTCCCGGGGCGAGAGCTCGCTGAGCGTCTTCACCTCGACCTTGTCCACGACGGCGTCGAAGATCTTCTCGCGTGGGCTGAAACGGACGCCCACGAGGACCTGGACGACCATGCCCTTGCGGTACTTGGCGGATTTGTCGCCGAGCCGGATGGTGGCGGTCTTGCGGTGGCTCCGGAGCTGCTCGGCCACCGTCGGGGAGTAGAAGTTCAGGGCGTCCATGAGTGCTCGCGGAACCCTCCGCGAGAGGCGAGCCGCGCGCGCATCATAGAGTCTCGCCCTCGAGTGCAGCCACCGCTCGCCGCGCCATCTCGCGCTCGCCGCCGTACGCGAGCAGCCTGGGCGCCCCTTCGAGCGGCAGCCAGCGCACGTCGGCGATCTCGTGCGCGTGCTCGGGCCGCAGCACGCCGAGCCGTCCACGACCGTAGCGCACGAGGTAGAAGCTGACCACCTTGAAGACGCGCTCGCCCGCCCACGTGTAGACGTAGCGCACGTCCCCCAGCTTGCAGAGGAGGCGACCCCGGACGCCCGTCTCCTCCTCGACCTCGCGCTGCGCGGCGTCCACGGGCGACTCGCCCGGGTCGACGAGACCCTTCGGCAGCGTCCACGTCCCCTCCGGCTTTCCTGCCGGCCGGATGACGGCGACCATCCAGCGCCGCTGTAGCCTGCGCACGAGCACGCCGCCCGCGGAGAACTCGCGTCTCAACGAAGCCTCGATCGAGGTTTCGACGAACTCGTTTGCGCGCGCCGCAAGGCGACGTTACACTGGTTGGCACTCGTGGGCTTAGAGTGCCAATCGAGTGTCACGAAACATCGGAAACTAGGAGGCTTTGCATGGATCTACAGCCGCTGGGTGACCGCCTGATCGTCGAGGTCCTCGAGGAAGAGGCCATGACGTCGAGCGGCATCGTGCTGCCGGACACCGCGAAGGAGAAGCCGCAGCGCGGGCGCATCCTCGCCGTGGGGCCGGGTGGCCGCAACGACAAGGGCGACCTCGTCCCGATGGACGTCGCCGAGGGCGACGAGATCATCTTCTCGAAGTACGGCGGCACCGAGGTGAAGCTCGGGGACGACGACGTGCTGATCCTGCGCGAGTCGGACGTGCTTGCGAAGGTCACGAACACGACCGCGGGCGCCAAGGGCAAGAAGAAGCAGCTTGCCGGCGCAACCGCTTAGGAAGACGGAGGGAAACTAGATGGCTCACAAGGAACTGAAGTTCAACGAGGATGCGCGCCGCGCGCTCGAGCGGGGCGTCAACATCCTCGCCGACGCGGTCAAGGTGACGCTTGGCCCGAAGGGTCGGTACGTCGTGCTGGACAAGAAGTTCGGCGCGCCGACGATCACGAACGACGGCGTGACGATCGCACGTGAGATCGAGGTCGAGGACGTGTTCGAGAACCAGGGAGCGCAGCTCGTCAAGGAAGTCGCGACGGCGACGAACGACGTCGCCGGCGACGGCACCACGACGGCCACCGTGCTGGCCCAGGCGATCGTGCGCGAGGGCATGAAGAACGTCGCGGCCGGCGCGAACCCGATGGGACTCAAGCGCGGCATCGAGTCGGCCGTGGATGCGGTCGTCGAGGACCTGAAGTCGCAGTCGAAGGAGATCTCGGGCAAGGAGGACATCGCCCGGGTCGCGACCATCTCGGCGCGGGAGCGGGAGATCGGCGACGTGATCGCGGACGCGATCGAGAAGGTCGGCAAGGACGGCGTCGTGAACGTCGAGGAGGGCCAGACCTTCGGTCTCGAGCTCGAGTTCACCGAGGGCATGCAGTTCGACAAGGGCTACCTCTCGCCGTACATGATCACGGACGCCGAGCGCATGGAGGCCGTGCTCGACGAGCCGTACATCCTGGTCGCGAACTCGAAGATCGGTGCAGTCAAGGACATCCTGCCCGTGCTCGAGCAGGTCATCCAGGCCGGCCGGCCGCTTCTCATCGTGGCCGAGGACGTCGAGGGCGAGTCGCTCGCGACGATCGTGGTCAACAAGCTGCGCGGCACGTTCACGGCCGTCGCGGTCAAGGCGCCGGGCTTCGGCGATCGCCGTAAGCGCATGCTCGAGGACATCGCCATCCTGACGGGCGCCGAGGTGATCACCGAGGAGATGGGCCTCAAGCTCGAGAACACGAAGCTGACCCAGCTCGGCAAGGCTCGCAAGGTCGTCGTCGACAAGGACGCGACGACGATCGTGGACGGCGCCGGCGACTCCGAGGCGATCAAGTCGAGGATCAAGCAGCTCCGTGCCGAGATCGAGAACACCGACTCGGACTTCGACCGCGAGAAGCTGAACGAGCGGCTGGCCAAGCTGGCCGGCGGCGTCGCCGTGGTCAAAGTCGGGGCGGCCACCGAGACCGAGATGAAGGAGAAGAAGCATCGCGTCGAGGACGCTCTGCAGGCCACCCGCGCCGCCCTCGAGGAGGGCATCGTGCCGGGCGGCGGCGTCGCGCTCCTGAATGCCGTCAAGGCGATCAAGGTCGACACGCTCGAGGGCGACGAGCGGACGGGCGCGAAGATCATCGTGCGCGCGCTCGAGGAGCCGATTCGTCAGCTCGCGTACAACGCGGGACTCGAAGGCTCGGTCATGGTCAACACGATCCGGTCGGCCGCGAAGGGCCAGGGCCTGAACGTGGAGACCGGCGAGGTCGAGGATCTCGTCAAGGCCGGGATCATCGATCCCACCATGGTCACGCGCTCGGCGCTGCAGAACGCGGCGTCGATCGCGAAGAACATCCTCACGACCGAGGCGATCATCGCCGAGGCGCCCGAGAAGCAGCCGGCCGGGGCCGGGATGCCGGGCGGCATGGGGGA
>JBBSIG010000088.1:0-9888 GCA_038232215.1 Gaiellales bacterium
ACGGCCCTGGCCCGCGATGCTGCGCGGCCTCTACCGCGAGCACGACCGCTACGTCGAGACCTACTGGAGCAAGTACGGGGACGCGTACTTCGCGGGCGACGGCGCGCGCGTCGACGCCGACGGAGACTTCTGGCTGCTCGGGCGGGTCGACGACGTGATGAACGTCTCCGGTCACCGGATCTCGACGATCGAGGTCGAGAGCGCCCTCGTCGACCACCGGCGGGTGGCCGAGGCGGCGGTGTGCGGGCGGCAGGACGCCCGGACGGGGCAGGCGATCGTCGCCTACGTGACGCTGAAGGGCGGCGACGACGGCTCGGTCGAGATGCTCGAGGAGCTGCGGGCGCACGTGAGCAAGAAGATCGGGCCGATCGCGAAGCCGGCGAACATCGTCTTCACGCCCGAGCTGCCGAAGACCCGGAGCGGGAAGATCATGCGGCGGCTGCTCCGGGACGTCGCCGAGAACCGCCCGCTCGGGGACACGACGACGCTCGCTGATCCGGCCGTCGTCGGGGAGCTGCAGGAGCGGGCGGTGGCGGAGAAGAGCGAGGAGTAGTCGAGCGGGGCGGCGGCCGCTGGGGCTCGGCTCAGGCGAGCAGGCGCTCGAACCGCTCGGAGTCCTCGAAAGGGCCGATCAGAGCGAGCTTCAGGCGCTCCCCCGCGAGGAGGTCCTGCGCGACCCGCTGGACGTCCTCCGCGGTCACCCGGTCGAGCGCGGCGAGCACCTCGTCGGGGTCCGGGGCGTTGCCCTCGAGCACCTCGCGCCGCAGGCCGAACATGATCAGGCCCTGCGGGCTCTCGAGCTGCAGCACGAAGCGCCCCTTCGCGAAACTACGCGCCTTCTCGAGCTCGTCGCTCGGCACCGGCTCGTCGGCGATCCGCTTCAGCTCGCCGACGACCGTGGTGACCGCGTCGTCGATGCGGGCGATGTCGACGCCGGCCTGCGCGTAGAGGGAGCCTGCGTCGGTGTAGCTGTGGTTGACGCCGAAGACGTAGTAGGCGAGGCCGCGGCGCTCGCGCACCTCCGTGAAGAGGCGAGACGACATGCCGCCGCCGAGCACGGTGGCGAGGAGTTGCAGCACGTAGCGGTCGGGGTGCTCGATCGGATAGCTCGGAACCCCGATGCAGATGTGGGCCTGATCCGACTGCTTCGTCGCGATCTTCACGCGCGAGGCGCCGTTCCCGACCGCCGCGAGCGGCACAGGCTCTCCGGTGTCTGCGGGCTCGAGGTCGCCGAGCAGCCGCTCGAGCTCGGCGATCAGGTCGCCCTCGATCCTGCCCCCGACGCCGACCACCATGCGAGCCGGCCTGTACCAGCGCTCGAGGTAGTCGGTGAACGTCTCGCGCGTCGCCCCGCGCACAGTCTCCTTCGTGCCGATGATGTCCCAGCCGAGCGGTTGGTCCCCGTACAGGAGCTCCTCGTACACACCGTCGATGAAGTCCCGCGGCGTGTCGAAGTACATGTTCATCTCCTCGACGATCACGCCCTTCTCGCGCTCGATCTCCTCCACCTCGAACTTGGAGTTCCGAAGCATGTCGACGAGGACGTCGAGGGCCGTGCCCCGCGACTCCGCGGCGCACCTCACGTAGTAGCCCGTGTACTCCTTGCCGGTGAAGGCGTTGAACTCGCCCCCGATCGCGTCGATCTCACCCGAGATGTCGCGCGAGCGCGGGCGCCTCTCCGTGCCCTTGAAGAACATGTGCTCCGCGAAGTGGGCGATCCCGTTCGTGTCCCGGGTCTCGTAGCGAGAGCCCGCGGCCAGCATGATCGAGCAGGTGACGGACTTCGCCTGCGGCATCGGCGCCGTGACGACGCGCAGGCCGTTCGCGAGGGTCTGACGCTCGTAGGCGGGCATCGCCGTCATGCTATCGGCGCGTGCCGGGCGACCTGACACGAGCCGCCGTCCTCGCGCAGCCGGAGTGGCTGAGTGAGGTTCCGACCGACCGGCGACTTCCCGAGGGATGCGTCCTCCTCACCGGCTGCGGCACCTCCTATCACGCCGCGCAGACCGGCGGCCGGGCCGTCGAGGCGCTCGAGCTCGTGCTCGAGCCGAAGCGGCGGGCCGACCTGCTCGTCCTCGTCAGCCACGAGGGCGCCACGCCGCTGACCATGGAGGCGGCGAGGGCCTGGCGCGGCCCGAGGTGGCTCGTGACGGGCGCAGCCGACAGCCCGCTCGCGGAGCTGTGCGACGAGGTGGTCGTCTGCACGCCTGCGCTCGAGCGGAGCATGTGCCACACGGCCAGCTACACGTGCGCCGTCGCCGCTCTCGCGTCGCTCCGCGGCGAGGACGCCACGTGGCTGGCCGGCGCTGTCTCGAGAGTGCTCGCCGAGCCGCGAGAGCCGGTCGGCGACGCGACGCGGATCCTCGTCGCCGGCGCGGGTCGGGACTGGCCGACGGCCCAGGAGGCGGTGCTGAAGCTTCGGGAAGGCGCCTTCGTGGCCGCGGAGGCGCACCGGACGGAGGAGCTCCTGCACGGTCACCTCGCGGCGGTCGACGAGAGCGTGCGGGCGTTCGTGCTCGAGGGCGAGGGGCGGGCCGCCGAGCGGGCGCACGACGCCGTCAGGGCGCTCCGCGAGCTCGGCTGCGAGACGTCGCTCGTCCCCTCCGTCCACCCGGTCGTGGACGTCGTCCGCTTCCAGCTCCTGATGCTCGACCTCGCGCAGGCCCGCGGTACCGATCCCGACCTGATCCGCCGGGACGACGAGCGGTGGGCGCGCGCGCGAGCGGCCTACTCGTAAGGGGCCGCCCTCGGAGCTGCTCGAGGCGGAGAAGCGAGCCGCGTCTCGAGCGCAGCCTTCACCGCCGGCCACTCGTCGTCGAGGATGCTGTAGTAGGCGGAGTCGCGCCGCTCCCCGCCTCGCACGAGCATGTGCTTGCGGAAGACGCCCTCCAGCCGGGCCGGAAGAGCCGCGAGCGCCGCACGCGAGCGTGCGTTGCGCTCGTCCGTCTTGAACTCGACGCGCAGGCACCCGAGCCGCTCGAACGCGTGCTCCAGGAGAAGGAGCTTGGCCTCGGTGTTCGCGCCGGTTCCCCAGGCTTCGCGCGCGAGCCACGTCCAGCCGATCTCGAGACTGCGATGCTCCGGGCGGAGCGCGAGGTAGCGCGTGCTGCCGAGCGGGCGGGCGCTCGGCGCGTCGAGGGTGACGAAGGCGGCCTCCGTGCCCGCTCGGGTCGCGGCGAGCGCCTCCTCGAGCCATGCGTGGAACGCCTCGCGGCTCTCGTTCGCGACGACGCTCATCCACGTCCAGACGTGCGGGTCCGCGGCCGCCTCCCAAAGGCCGTCCTCGTGCTCGGGCGCGAGCGGCTCCAGGACGACGAGCCGTCCTTCGAGGCGGCGCTGCAGCCCGTCCCACATCAGCGATCCTCGAGCCGGTACACGAACCGCACGGCTTGCCAGCTCTCGTCGATCGAGCAGCTCTTGTTGTCGACGAGACCGGCGCCGAGCCCGACCGCCTGCACCGTCTCGAACGAGAGGTCGCTCTCGATCCCGGCAGCCTTCTTCGGCCACGCGACCCAGAGCCCGTCCACGGGAGCGAGTAAGTCGCGCAGTCGCCCGAAGCGCGCCTCGAGCTCGGCCCGGCTCGTCGTGAAGTAGACGACGACCCCGGCCCCGGGCTTCGCGCCGAGCTTCCTCGAGAGCGGTGTCCCGGAATAGTCCTTGTGCGCGCTCACGCCGCTTGACCCCGCCAGGCCGCGATCAGGTCGCTCTCGCGCTCGGGGGCCAGGCCGGCCGGCCCCACCCGAGGAGGAGCAGCCTCACAGCCGCTCGAGCGCGTCCAGCAGGCGGTCAACCTCCTCGGCCGTGTTGTAGTGCACGATCCCCGCCCGCACCGCGCCCTCCTCCAGGCCCAGCCGCCTCATCACCTCGACCGCGTAGTAGTTGCCGTACCAGACGGCGATGCCCTGGTCGCCGAGCGCCGTCGCGACCTCGCGCGCCTCCTTGCCCTCGACGTTGAACGCGAAGGTCGCCACGCGCCCGTCCATGGTCTGAGGCCCGTAGAGCGTGCAGCGCTCGGGCAGGCCGGCGAGGAAGCGCCCGCCGAGCTCGCGCTCGTGGCTCCGGATCGCGTCCCAGCCGATCGACTCCACGTAGTCGACCGCGGCGACGAACCCCGCGAGCAGCTCGTGCGGCAGCGTGCCGGTCTCGAAGCGATGGCCGAGCGGCTCGCTCGGCGCAGGGCGAACCTTGTACGGGCGCCAGCGCTCGAGCAGCTCCCGTCGGCCGAAGGCGAGCCCGAGGTGGGGCCCGAAGAACTTGTACGGCGAGCAGATCAGGACGTCGACCCCGAGCTCCGCCACGTCGATCGGCCCGTGCGGGGCGTAGTGGACGGCGTCGGCCCAGGCCAGCGCGCCCGCCTCGTGCGCGAGGCCGACGATCCGCTCTGCCTCGGTGAGCGTCCCGACGGAGTTCGCTGCAAGGGGGAATGCGACGACCCGCGTGCGGGGGCCGAGCAGCCGCTCGAGCTCGTCCAGGTCGAGCGTGCAGTCGTCGTGGATGCCGACGAAGCGAACGACGACGTCTAGGTCGTGCGCAAGCTCGAGCCAGGGCGACACGTTGGCGTCGTGGTCGAGCCCGGTGACGACGATCTCGTCGCCCGCCTCGAGCTCGCGCCCGAGCGTGCGCGTGAGCGCGAAGTTCAGCGTCGTCATGCTCGGGCCGAACGCGACCTCGTCGGGATGGCAGCCGAGAAAGCCGCCGGCGGCGAGCCGAGCCTGCGTGACGAGCGCCTCGGTGCGCCGGCTGGCACCGTAGGGGCCGCCGACGTTCGCATTCGACTCCCGTAAGTAGGTGGAGATCGCGTCGATCACCTCGTCGGGCACCTGCGTGCCGCCCGGCCCGTCGAAGAGGGCGGTGCCGGCCGTGAGCGCCGTGAAGCGCGTCCGCACCGCCGAGACGTCGAACGTGACCGCGCCCACGCCGGGACGCTATCGCACTACGATTCCACGGTGATGTCGCGCACCGCCACCCCGCCGCGAAAGCAGCTCGAGCGGGGTTCGGGCCCGGGCACAGGAGGCGTCTGGCGCGTGATCGTCCTGAACGACGACCACAACACCTTCGAGGGCGTCGCTTTCGCGCTCGCCGGCGTTCTGCCCGACGTGTCGTACGAGCAGGGACTCAGGCTCGCGGACCGGATTCACGACACCGGCCTCGGCGTGGTCTGGAGCGGTCACCTGGAGGTCGCCGAGCACTACTGGAGCCGGCTGCGCGAGCGCGGGCTCACAATGGCGCCGCTCGAGTCGTAGCCCTTACACGGGGTCGCCGTTGACGTGCCAGCGGTAGGCCGGCGAGACGGTCAGGGAGGCGCCGACGAAGCAGTCCCGCTCGGCCCGGGCGACGAGGGCCACCAGCTCCTCGCCGGGCGGCACCGGCTCCAGCTCGAGGTCGAGCTCGCAGGCGATCTCGACGAACGCGTAGCGGCCGTCCGACTCCCGCCTCGTCACCCGGCCGGAGGCCGACGCGGTGGCGAGGAAATCGATCGACGCTCGGCCGGCGTGGAAGCGGAGGCTCTGCAGGGTGCAGCGGACGAGCCCTGCGAGCACGAGGTGCTCCGGCGTCCAGGCCTGGTCGAGCTCGAGCACCGCATGACCGTCCGCGGTGAGGCGGCCGCTCCGGTCGAGCCCCACGGCGTACTCGAACGACTTCGCGTCTCGGGCCATGGAGGAGACCGTATCCTCCGCCCCGCATGGCCGCTCACGACGCATTCGTCGCGCGGCGCGCTCGCTTCGACTCCGAGGCTCCCGACCTCCTGGCGCCCGGGCTCCGGGCGGTGTTCTGCGGCATCAACCCCGGCCACGTCTCAGCGGCCGCGGGCCTCCACTTCGCGAATCCGCGGAACGACTTCTGGCGGCTCCTGTACGAGGCCGGCTTCACGCCCCGCCTGCTCGCTCCGGCCGAAGGCGACGAGCTCCTCCGCCTCGGTTTCGGGATCACGAACGCGGCCGCCCGAACGACCAGGGGCTCGAGCGACCTGCGACGTACCGACTTCGCGGGCTCCGCGGCGCGCCTCGAGCGGGTCGCAGCCGAGCTCCGCCCCGGGGCGATCGCCTTCGTCGGCAAGGAGGCCTACCGGGGTGTCTTCGGCGAGCGACCCGAGCTCGGGGTGCAGGCGCGTCGCCTCGCGGACAGCTGGCTGTTCGTGCTCCCCTCCACCTCCCCGGCCAACGCCGCCGTGCCCTACGACGAGCGGCTGCGCTGGTTCAGGGCCCTCGCGACGCACCTCGAGACGCCGCGCCTCCGTGTCGCGGCGCGGGCGATCGTGCTCGACCGCGCGGACAGGGTGCTGCTCGTGCGCTTTCGCAACCCGCAGAGCGGCGTCACCTTCTGGGCTACGCCCGGAGGCGCGCTCGAGGCGGGGGAGACCTACGAGCAGGCGGTCCGGCGCGAGCTCGCCGAGGAGGCGGGCATCACGAGCTTCGAGCTCGGCCCCTGGGTGTGGGAGCGGGAGCACGTCTTCGAGTGGCTCGGCGCGCTCCTCCGGCAGCACGAGCGCTTCTTCGTCGTGCGCGTCAACTCGCCGGAGGTGCGCCCGGGGCTCAGCGAGGAGCTCTTGCGGGCGGAGGGGTTGGACGGCTCGCGCTGGTGGACGGTCGACGAGATCGGGCGGTCCGACGAGAACTTCGCCCCGCGCGCCCTCGCCTCGCTGCTTCGCGCCTTCGCCGAGGAGGGCCCACCACCCCGGCCGATCCACGCCGGTCCGTAGCGCGGACATGTCTCTTCGGTGAGGGGGCCGGGGGCCTGCGGCCCCCTCCCTGCGCGACACGCTAACGCTTACGGCGTCACGTGTCCGTGCCGGCTTTGCGCCGGTTCAGCCGCGCCAGCGGTTCGTGATCGGCGTGCGCCGATCACGACCGAACGCCTTCGGGGTCAGGCGCGCGCCTGGCGGAGCCTGCCGGCGCTTGTACTCCGCGCGGTCGATGAGGGCCAGGGCGCGCTCGACGACGTCGGCGTCGAAGCCGTCGGCGGCGAGCTCCTCGCGCGAGCGATCGAGCTCGACGTAGGCCTCGAGCACGGCGTCGAGCGCCGGGTAGGGCGGCAGCGAGTCCTCGTCGAGCTGCTCGTCGCGGAGCTCCGCGCTCGGGGCTCGCTCGACGATCGACCGGGGAATCGGCTCGCGGGCGCTCCGCTCGTTCAGGTGGCGGGCGAGCCGGAAGACGTCCGTCTTGAAGACGTCCTTCAACAGAGCGAAGCCGCCTGCCATGTCGCCGTAGAGCGTCGCGTACCCGACGGAGAGCTCGGACTTGTTGCCGGTCGCGACGACGAGCCAGCCGAACTTGTTCGAGAGCGCCATCAGCAGGACCCCGCGGATGCGGGCCTGCACGTTCTCCTCCGCGAGGTCGGGCTCGCGCTCGGCGAAGGGCCCGGCGAGCGCCGCGCCGAACGCCTCCACCATCGGCTCGATCGGCAACTCGAGGAAGGGGGCGCCGAGGCTCTCCGCGAGCCGGCGCGCGTCGCCCCGCGTCGCCTCGGACGAGAAGCGCGAAGGCATCGACACGCAGTGGACGCGCTCGGCTCCGAGCGCCTCGACGGCGAGAGCAGCGGTCAACGCGGAGTCGATCCCCCCCGACACGCCGACGACGACCTCGCGGAAGCCGTTCTTGTCGACGTAATCGCACAGAGCGAGCTCGAGGGCACGGCGCATCTGCTCGAGCTCGTCCAGCGGTTCGGCGATCGACCGCGCGAGGGGGCCGCCGGTCTGCGCCCTCGGGGCGCCCACGTGGACCACTTCCACCGCGGGCACTCCGCCTCGCTCTCGCTCGAGCGCCCGGCGGCGGACGTCGCGCAGCCGGCGGCCGATCGCCGCGCTCGGCTCCACGTCGGCGACCAGAAGCGCTTCCTCGAAGCCCGGCGCGCGCGCCACGACCTCGCCCTCGTCGTCCAGCACGACGGAGTGGCCGTCGAAGATGAGCTCGTCCTGGCCGCCGACCGTGTTGCAGAAGGCGATGAAGCAGGCGTTGTCGCGCGCACGGGTCACGAGCATCTCCTCCCGCTCGCGATCCCGTCCGACGTGGAAGGGGGAGGCCGACAGGTTCGTGATCAGAACCGCTCCGGCGAGCGCGAGGTCGGTTGCCGGCGGTCCCGGCTGCCACAGGTCCTCGCAGACGGTGGGCCCGATCAGGGTGTCGCCGTGCTCGAGCAGGACGAGCGCGCGTCCGGGCGCGAAGTAGCGATCCTCGTCGAAGACACCGTAGTTCGGGAGGAAGCGCTTCCGGTAGAGCGCGCGCACCTCGCCGTCGGCGCACACCGCGCAGGCGTTGTAGAGGTCGCGGTCGAAGTGGGGAGCCCCCACGAGGGCGCAGATCCCGCGACAGGCACGCGCGATCTCCTCGAGCGAGCGCTGCGCCGCCCGGATGAAACCGGGCCGGAGCAGGAGGTCCTCGGGCGGATACCCGGTCACCGCGAGCTCGGGGAAGAGGACGAGGTCGGCGCCGGCCGACTTCGCCTGGGCGAGCCAGGCGAGGATACGGGCCCGGTTGCCGTCGAGGTCGCCGACGACGGGGTTGATCTGCGCTAGAGCGATCCGCACGGTTTACGCCTCTCAGGCGAAAACTACATCGACTGGGCGGTCGGCCGCACGAGGATCTCGTTCACGTCGACGTGACGCGGCTGCGACACGGCGTAGAGCACGGCCCGCGCGACGTCGTCGTCCTCGAGCGCGTCCGCGACCGGCTCGTCGAAGAAGGGCGTGTCCACCATCCCGGGCTCGACGAGGGTGACGCGGACACCGGTGCCGTTCAGCTCGAGCCGGAGCGCCTCGCCCATCGCCGTGACCGCGAACTTCGTGCAGGAGTAGAGCGAGCCGGCGATCGGCCTGCGCCCCGCCACCGAGCTCGTCAGGAGGACGTGGCCCCGCGACTCCTTCAGGCTCGGCAGAGTCGCGCGCACGGTGAGAGCGGCCCCGAGCACGTTCGTCAGCACCAGCGAGCGCCACTCCTCCGGGGTGCTCTCGAGGAAGCCGCGCTTGACTCCGAAACCCGCGTTCGCGAAGGCGACGTCGAGCTGGCCGAAGCGCGCGAGCGCCTCGTCGACGGCGGCCTGCTGGTCGCTCCACTCGGCCACGTCGCAGCGCACGGCGAGCGCGCGCTCGGGCCCTCCGAGCTCCTCGGCGAGCGCCTCGAGGCGCTCCGTCGACCGCGCGGCGAGGACGACGCGGAAGCCGGCCTCGGCTGCTCGTCTCGCCGTCGCGGCGCCGATACCGCTCGATGCACCGGTGATCAGGAAGACTCGATCGGTGTCCACGTCAGCCGGCTCGCCGGAGCCGTAGGGCGTTCAGGTCGTCGCGGCGGATCTCGTCCACGCGGGCGATCAGATCCTCGACGTCGTCGTGCTCGGCATGGATGTAGCGACCGGCGAGCGCGTCCGCGCGGCCCGACGCGAGCACGCGGACGAGCCTGGGTGCGAGCTCGGGCGGCGTCCACGGGGCGTCGTCGTCGAAGCCGGCGGTCAGGTCCGTCCTGACGAGGCCGGGGCTGATCGTGAAGACCGGGATGCCGTAGGGGCGGAGCGACTCCGCGAGGTTCTCGCCGAACCGTCCGAGCGCGGCCTTGCTGGGGCCGTAGCTCGTGTCGGGCGAGCCCGGCAGGTACGACGACCCGCTGCCCGTGTTGACGATGCGGCCGCGGCCACGCGCCACCATGCCGGGTAGGACGGCACGGGCGCAGAGATACGCCCCTCGAACGTTGATCTCGAAGGTGCGCCACCAGTCGGCCGGATCCTGCTCCCAGATCGGCTCCGGCGGTCCCACCACGCCGGCGTTGTTCACGAGCAGGTCGATCGGGCCGAGCTCGCGCTCGACGCGCTCGACCGTCTGCTCCACGGAGGCGCGGTCGGACACGTCGAGCGGGAGTGCCAGTCCGCCGACGCGCTTCGCGGTCTCCTCCACCTGCGCGG
>JBBSIG010000089.1:0-9731 GCA_038232215.1 Gaiellales bacterium
GACGGGCGACCTGCGCTGGACCTACGCCTCGCCCGGCTCGATCCATGGCGCGCCGACCGTGATGGCGGGGCTCGTCTACTTCTCCACGTGCGGAACGTGCGGCTCGCACGGCTCCCGCTACGCGAAGCTCGGGCCGCGCGGGACCTTCGCGCTCGACGCGCGCACGGGCAAGCTCGTGTGGACGTTCCCCGACGGGCAGTACTCGCCGATCGTCGCCGACGGCGAGCGCGTGTACCTGACCGGGCGCACGCGGCTCTACGCCCTGGTTCCGAGGAGACCGCGCACGATCAAGTAGCGTCGGCGCCCGAGATGCGCTGGGCACCCTCTGCGATCGTCCTCCTCCTACTCGCCGCAACCGCCTTCGCCTTCGTGTCCACGGAGCGGAGGAAGCTCGAGCGCAACCCGATTGTCGTGAACGAGATCGAGCGGACGCTGTCGCCGGTCTGCAACTGCGCCACGCGCACGGCTCTGATCGACCTGCGCCTGCGAAAGCCCGACACGGTGTCGCTCCAGATCGCCGACGACTCGGGGCGGGTCGTACGGACCCTCGTGGAGCGGCGGCGGGTGAGCGGGCTCAGCGTGCGCTGGAACGGGCGGGACGACGCCGGAAGGCTTCTCGGCGACGGGACGTACCAGCCGAGGCTGCAGCTGCGGCGGGTCGAGCGCACCTTCTCGCTGCCGAACCCGATCGTGCTCGACACCCTCCCTCCCCGGGCGACGCTGGTGCGGGTGCGACCGCGAGTGCTGAGGCCCGGCCGGCGCCTCGTGGTCTCGTACAGCCTCAGCGAGCGCGCCCGCCCGCTCCTCTACGTCGACGGCAGACGGCGCGTGCGAGGCAAGTTCCAGCGCCCGACGGGACAGCTCGAGTGGTTCGGCCAGGCGGGCGGGAAAGCGCTCCGGCCGGGGCGCCACCTCGTCCAGCTCGCCGCGCGCGACCCGGCCGGCAACCTCGGGCCTAGGACACGGTCGGTGACGATCTGGCTTCGCTGAAGCGCTCGCTCGCGGCCAGCAGACACGCGAGCACGATGCCGGTGAGCGGCCAGACGAGGTACGAGTTCTGGAAGACGCGGCTGACGAAGAGCAGCACGAACATCGAGACCGCGAACCCCGCCGCGCCCGTCCAGAGCCGGCCCGAGCGTCGCGCCGCGACGAGCAGCCAGACGGTCACCGGGAGCCACACGAGCAGTGCGACGGGTACGAACGGATACGCGCCGAAGCGATCGTCGATCACCCCCGAGCGGACGAGGAGGCCGGAGAGGCCATAGCCGATGATCCGGTACGTGCCCGTTCCGTAAGCGATCGTGTCCCGCCAGAGCGCCCCCGGGCCGGCGACGAGAAACGGTAGAGAGCCCGCCGCGAGCACCCCCGCGAAGACGGCGCCTGCCCGCGCGAGCATCCGCCCGGGCACGTGGCGGACGACGAGCGCGACCGCGAGGAAGGGCAGCGCAACGAGCGCGAACTGCTTCAGCAGCACGGCCGTCGCGAGGCTCGCCGCCGCGAGCCCGTAGCGCGAGCGGGTGACGAGCGCGAACGCGAGCACGACGCAGAGCAGGCTCGGGGCGTCGGCCGTGCCGAACCACGCGGCGCGGACTGCGAGCGGATTCGCGGCCAGGACGGCGCCGGCCGCGAGCCGCCACGCGAGCGGAGCGCGAATGGCGAGGGTTGCGAGGAAGACTCCGACCGTCGCCAGCAGCACGAAGAAGCGATAGTCGTCGAGCGGGCTCGGAAGGAGCCGCCAGGCGGCCGCCGTCTCGACTGTCCCCGGGAAGTAGGCGAAGTGGTCGAGGGCGACCTGCCGCCCCGGCCGGACGGAGCCGTCGAGGCTGTAGAAACGCTCGAGCCCCGAGCCGCGGTAGTCGCGCCCGTAGGGGTTGTGGCCGTGGAGGACGAGGTCCCCGCCGAGCTCGATCTGGTACGTGGAGTCGTTCGTGTAGAACCAGGGGGCGGTCGCCTGCCGGAGGCCGACCTGGAGGAGGACCGGCGGCACGAGGAGGAGCGCGAGCACGGAGAGGGCGAGCGCGACTCCGGCGCCCGCCCGCCAGGAGCGCACCCGCCACGTCGCCGCCGCGACAGCCGCGACGAGCAGGCCGGCCAGGACGGCGGGCGTGCGGACCACGTCCACGTCCCAGCCCCGGCCGGCCGCGCGCACGAGCGGGGCGAGCGCCCCGGTCGGGTCGACCGCGCCCGGTCGGAAGCGCCACGGGTCCGAGCCGAGCTGCGGCTCGTTCACGGCGACGAGTACGCCGAGCGTCGCGAGTACGAGCCAGGCCCCGTTCCGGTCGAGCCGCTCTCTCACGGAGTCCTTGCGACCTCGGCGGGTTGGGCCGGTACGGGGCGCTCGAGCCGTGTACGCGGCGCGGCGAGCGTGGAGCTCGCGGCGACCGCGAGGGCGAGCCACGTGATCGGGTCCTCGAAGAAGCCGCTGTAGAAGAGGGAGTGGACGAGGAGCGCGAGCAGGACGGCGCCGAGCGCCAGTCCGAGCGCGTCGTCCCGGCGCCAGACCTCCGTGAGCAACCGAGCCGCACCGACGAGGAGGGCCGTGTAGGCGAGCAGGCCGAGGACCCCGAGCTCCGCCGCGACGGTCAGCGGCGTGGTGTGCGAGACGAAGCGCGGCGTGGAGCCGTACCGGTCGGACAGCCTCTGACTGGCCCGCGGCTGGGCGCCGATCCCCACCCCGGCGACGGGGTGGCGCACGAAGACGCGGGCGGCCAGCTCGACGCGCCGGGAGCGGTCGCTCGTCACCCGCCGCGCGGAGTGGTCCCGCACCGTGGCCGCAAAGAGCCCGGCCCCGACGAGCACGATCGCGGCGGCGACGACCGCGACCAGCCGGCGTGCGTCGCGGTCGCCGGCGACGGCCGTGACGCCGAGCGCGACGGCGACGAGGGCGACCATGCTCGACTGGGAGTACGAGAAGTAGAGGCCTGCCCAGAGCAGCGCGAGCAGCGCCGCCGCGAGCCACGGGCTCAGCCGCCGGCGCCAGAGCACGACGAGCAGAACTGCTGCGCCGAGTACGAGCTGCCGTGCGTACAGGCTCGGGTCGCGGAAGAGCGAGGTGACCCTGAAGTACGAGGTGTAGGCGTTCGACACCTCGAGGTTCGGTGCGAAGAAGAGCAGGCGGTGCGTCTGAGCCTGCCAGATCCCGACCAGGGCGAAGAGCGAGGCGAGGGCGACGGCGATCACGGCGAGCGCCCGCGGCAGCCAGGGCGGAAACGGAGCACGCCCGACGACGCCGACGATCGTCGCGAAAGGGAGTAGGAAGAAGGCGAGCAGGTTCCGGCCCGCCTCGAGGTCGTCCGTCCAGAGGAGCGAGAGGCAGGCGAGCGCGAAGAAGATCGCCGCCGGCAGCGCGACTGCGCGCGGCAGCGCGGTCACCACCGCCCCGCGCGCGACGCGGAGGCAGAGCGCGAGCACGGCCACCCCCAGCACCGCATAGAGGGGCAGCAGGCGCCCGAGCTTGCCCGACTCGGCGACGGCGAGGAAGAAGCGATGGCTGCGATCGAAGTCGAGCGGCAGTCGAAACGGCGCCGCCGCGAGGACGAGCGGCGTCACGAGCGCCGGGTGGCGGGCGAGCGCGAGGGCTGCTCCGGCTGCGGCGAGGAGCGCCAGCAAGCCGGCCGCCAGCACGGCGGGTGACGGAGAGGAGTGGAGCGCGCGCTCGTTCAATCCCACCTCCGCCGCCGCGAGGAGCGCGAACCCGCCGAGCAGGGTCGAGCGGCGGCCGCTGAGGAGGATCAGGACGGCGCCGAGCGCCCCGACGACTGACGCGAGATGGGCCGTGTCCGAATGATCCATGGAGGCTTCGGTGTCGCGCTAACACTAGACGGCTGATCGGAAAATCCGACCCACAAGCTCTTCGTGATACGACTCCGCGCGTGATCGGCGCCTGGCAGCGGGTTCTCGTGCTCGCTCCGCACACGGACGACGGCGAGTTCGGCTGCGGCGGCACGATGGCGCGACTCGTCGAGGCCGGAGTCGACGTCCGCTACGTGGCCTTCTCGATCGCGACGAAGTCGCTCCCGGAGGGATTCCCCCCGGACACGCTCGCGCGCGAGGTGCGCGAGGCGACGGCGGAGCTCGGGATCCCGCCCGAGCAACTGACCGTGCACGACTTCGAGGTGCGGACGTTCCCCGCGCGGCGCCAGGACATCCTGGAGCTCCTGATCGCGCTGTGGGAGGAGCTGCAGCCGGACGCCGTCTTCCAGCCGAGCCTGCACGACGTCCACCAGGATCACCAGGTCGTCGCCGCCGAGGGCCTCCGGGCGTTCAAGCGGACGACCATCCTCGGCTACGAGATTCCGTGGAACAACTTCGACTTCGCCTACCAGGCGTACTTCGCCCTCGGCCGCCCGCATCTCGAGCGCAAGACCGCGGCCCTCGCGCGCTACGCCTCCCAGCAGCACCGCCGCTACGCCGACCCCGAGTACGTCTGGAACGTCGCACGCACGCACGGCATCAACGTGAACCGCGAGTACGCCGAGGTCTTCCAGGTGTACCGCGTGGTCGTCTGACTGGCCTTTCCGACCGTCGCTGTGGACGGCAGCGTCTCGTCCCGGCGAGTACCTTCCGCTCGGCCGGGGGAATCGGATCGTCCGGGTCGATCACCGGCGCCACGTCGTTGAGCGAGCGGAGAGCGCGCAGAGCGCGCATCGGTAGGCCGGGGTCGGAGCCCTGGCCGCGGTAGAGCTTGACCTGAACGTGGTTCGTGAAGAGGACGGGTGCGCTGTCGATGGTGCCGACCGGCGCGCCGCGAACCTGACGCCTGCGCCAGATGGGCGCGCGTGCGACCGCGGCGAGGTGCGCGCAGAGAGGCTGGATCTGGAGCTGCAGCGGCGGCAACCACGACCCGCCTTCGAAGCCGAATGGGCCGTCCGGGTCGTCGATCTCGCACGTGCCGTAGACGAGCGAGACGAGCTCGCCGCCCCCGACCTCGACGTGCTCGAGGTCCCACTTCTCGAACCGCCGGCCGAGCCAGTAGAGCGGGTGGCGGTCGAACTCCCGTGCAGTCTCGATGTCGGGGTTCCCCTCCCCGACCGTCCGTGTCTTCCCGCAGCCCGATGCGACTACGACGACGACGGCGATCGCGACCACTGCGAGATGGCGCAGGCGAGTCGTTGTCTTGAGCCCGCTGCTATGCCACCTGCGGCTCATTCGACGAGAAGGGCCAGGGTTTGATCCGGCGGCATGCGACGCCGTCGGACGGGCCGAAGGGTCATGCAGGAGACGCTCGCCGCGGAGAGAGCCGCCGCCGGTGTCAAACGGGCGGCTCAGGGTCGTACTGGATCGTGCGCCGAACCTCTCGCGCCCGCTCGGGCGAGTGCAGTCTCGCCACGAGGTGCAGGGCCATGTCGATCCCCGCCGAGACACCTGCCGCCGTCACCACGTCCGTCTCGTCGACGAACCGCCGGTCGGCCCGCACCTGGATCTGGGCGCCGAGAGTGGCGAGGAGGTCGAGCGAGCCCCAGTGAGTGGTCGCCTGCCGCGCGTCGAGCAGTCCTGCGTCGGCGAGGACGAGCGACCCCGTGCAGACGCTCGTCAGGAGCGTTCCCGCAGCGGCGAGCCGGCGCAGGCGCTCGCGGATCGCCTCGTCGCCGAGCTGCGGTCGAGTTCCGCGTCCGCCGGGATAGACGAGGACGTCGAGGGGTCCCACGTCGGCCCACGCGCGGGCCGGCAGCACGCACAGACCCTTCGCGCAGGTCACGGGCTCGAGCGACTCGCCGACCGTGAAGATCTCGACGCCGTCGTCGGGCCAGTCGTGCGCCCAGGTCGCGAGCACCTCCCACGGGCCGGCGAAGTCGAGCTCCTCGGCCCCGTCGAACAGCGCGATCGCGATCCGCAGGCCCATTCGCGACTACCCTACGGCGCCGAGCGCGTCAGCGGCACGAGCCGTCGCAGGCGGGCGCGCTCTGCCGGGAGATAGAAGCCGAGCGGCGCGAGCGCCAGCGGGTAGGCGAGCGAGACGGCCGCCGCGAGGACGAGCGAGAGGTCGAGCGCCTTCCCGGCGATCGTCAGCGAGACCGCGACGACGAGCAGCGTCGCGACGCGGCGCCACTGGTAGGGGACCCGGTACACGCGCTGCGCGTTGAGCGTCATGCCGGCGAACATGAGCGCATAGGCGGCCACCGTCGCGACCGCCGCACCGGCCATGCCGTACGGCGGGATGAGCACGAGGTTGAGCCCCACGTTGAGCGCGGCCGCGGCCCCCGTCACGATCCAGTTGAACTGCGTCTGCCGCGAGCGACCGACCCCGATCGCCATCACGATGTAGCCGGCGAAGGCGACGGCGGCGAAGGCGAGCGGAGCTACGACCCGGTCGGCCGGCCAGAAGGCCCGGTTCGACGGTGCGAGCGCGCGGACGAGCCAGGGCGCGAGCAAGCTCAGCGCCAGCGCGATCCACGAGCAGGCGAAGAGCAGGTACGTGAGCACGTAGCCGTACGTGCGTCGCGCCTCGTCGTCGTCCTCGATCGAGTATGCGAACGCGGGCCAGGCCGTCCGGAACGCCGTCAGCAGCAGCACCATCGCAGAGGCGACGCGGACGGCGAGCGAGTAGCGCCCCACCTCGCCCGCGCCGGAGAGCTTCACGAGGAAGAAGCGGTCGCTGAAGTTGGTCGCCCACAGCGCGAGCGCCGAGGGGACGAGCGGGAGGCCGAAGCGGTTCATCTCACGTAGCAGCGACCGATCGAGCTGCAGGCCGAGCTGCTCACGGCGGTATCCGAGCAGCGCGAGATAGACCGCGAGCGTGCCGGTGAAGTTGCCGACGAGGACGCCGAGCGGCCCCGCGTCGAGCGCGACCACGAGCAGCACGGTCGCCGCCACCGTGACGACGATGTTCGCGAGACTCGCGACGACGAAGGCGAGTGAGCGCTCCTCGACGCGGAAGAGCGAGGTGAGCTGCTCGTAGTTCATCTGCGCCCAGAGGCCGACGGAGGCGGCGCGGACGAGATCCGCCTCTCCGCCGTCGCCGAACAGCGCGCGGGAGATCGGCCCGGCGAGCAGAAGCCCTGCGACGAGGCCCGCGGTCGCGGTCGTCATCGTGAACCAGAACGACGTGCGCAGCACGAGCCGGCGCCGCTCGGGATCGGGCGAGTCGAAGTAGAAGCGGAAGAACGCGCTCGAGATGCCCGCACGCAGCAGGATGGTGAGCACGACGGATCCCGCCACCAGCGTCTCGATCGCTCCGTAGTCGTCGGTACTGAGGTAGCTCGTGTAGAGCGGCAGCAGCAGGACGGCGAGCACGCGGGAGACGACGCCGCCGAGGCCGTAGATCGCCGAGTGGCGGACGAGCCGCTTCAGCTGGCTGCCGATCACGGGAGTCGAGCGTAGACGTGGAGCAGGCGGTCCGCGACCCGGTCGGCGTCGTGGATCTGCTCGACGTACGCCCGGCTCGCCGCGCCCACGCGGCGGCGCTCCTCCGCGCTCTCGACGAGCGGGCGGAGGTCGTCCGCCAGTGTCTCCTTCGTCGTCGCGACGAGGGGCACGGCGATGCCGAAGGCCTCCTCGGTGCGGCGCACCGCCTCCGGATGCAGAAACGTCAGGACCGGCTTGCCGAGCGCCATGGCCTCGATCGCGAGCAGGCCGTACCAGCCGGCGTTCAGCTGGTCGACCACGATGTCGGCCCGTCTGTAGCGCCCCCGCGCCTCCTCGTGGTGCAGTCCCTCGACGATCTCGAGGTCGACGGGCAGGCGCTCGCAGGCGGCGATCACGTGCTCGGTGCCCTTGCGGGTGCGGCTCGACGGTGCGTGCAGGACCAGCGGGCGGCTGCGCCGGGGAGGGGGCTCCGGCGGATAGGCGGCGAGGTCGATACCCGGCGGCACCACCTCCGCCTCGGGAACCCAGCGCACCGCGTCGTACGAGCCGACGAGCTGCGCGCCCGCGCGCCGCCCGTAGGCGAGCTCTTCGGGCTGCTTGCCTCTGATGTCGGAGCCGAGGAAGTGGTACACGGACTTCTTCCGGAGCGCGCGCAGGATCGGGAACTGCAGCGACTTCGGCACGAGCGTGAGCCCGAAGTAGAAGTGGAAGACGTCCGTGCGCGGGAGCAGCGTCGCGAGGGCTCGCCACTGGATCGCCTGCCGTGCCAGGAAGCCCTCCGGACGGTCGAGGCTCCGGTCGGCCTCCGGGTGGAGCCGGCCGCGCTCGAAGACGACGAGCTCGGCGTCGACGCCCTTTCGCCGCAGCGCCTGGACGTTCTGCCAGGGGACGCCGGCGACGTTGACCGGGCAGTGGACGACGCGGAGCGGGCGCCCGGCGCTCACGGGTGAGCGAGCTGCGGCGGGCGCCGGATCCGCGCGGCGGGCGGCTCGCGACCCGGCGTGTCGCGGGCCGGCATCTCGCGAGCCGGCGCGATTCCATCCCTAGCCCCCACCCACCCACGGGGTCGTCCGACGGTAGCGACCGCGGGTGGTCGGAGTGGTACGTCCCTGTGCCGAAAACGCACATTTTTCGCGCGTGTCACGAGGGCTCGTCCCACTCGACCTGGTCGAAGTAGCGCAGCGCCCGCCGCGTCGCGCGCGCGCGCGCCGCCAGCTCGCCGAGCTCCTCCTCGGAGATCTCCCCGAGGGCGTGCTTGACGCCGAGGTACGGAAGGTTCAGGTCCTCCTGGTAGACGATCGTCGAGATCCTGGGGTTGATCTCGATCACGTGGTCTCCCACGAGCTGGATGTTGAAGAAGTGGTCGAGCCGGAGCTCGGCGACGATCCTGCGCGCGACGCCCACCAGCCCGTCGTCGGCCAGCGTCTCGAAGTACATCGCGAGCCCGGCGCGCATCGACTCACGGGTCTTCGGATGACCGAGCGCGACGCGGCCCTCCCGGGCGATCCCGTCGATCGTGCGCTCCTTGCCCGTCGCGAGCTCCATCACGAGCAGGTCGGGGCCCCCCTCGTCGGGCAGGAGCTCGGTCGCCTCGTCGAGGCGCATCGCGACGCTGCCCGGCCGCTGGTTCAGGAGCTGATCCGCGCGGTCGACGGTCGGGTCGAGGATGCGGAAGCCCCGCGAGCCGGAGCCGAACACGGGCTTGAAGCACACCGGCCGGTCCGGATAGCCGAGCTCGCCGGCCGCCTCGGCCACGGCCCCGGCGCCGCGGACGCGTCGCCAGGCCGGGCCCTTGACGCCGATCCGGTCGAGGAGCGCGTACGTCTCCGCCTTGTCGTTCGAGCGGCGGATCGCCTCGGGCGAGGCAACGAGCACGGCGATTCCCTCGAAGCGTTCCTTCGCCTCGGCCAGTCCGAGCAGGTCGAACGACGACTGCGGGAGCACGGCGTCCACTCGCTCCCGCCGGCAGACGTCGAGCAGCGCGTCTGCGAAGCCTGCGTCTCCGCCCCCCGGAACGACGTGGAAGGCGTCGCAGAGGTGTCGCCCGATCGAGCGCTCCGACATGTCCGTCCCGACGAGGCGCACGCGGCGCTCGCCGTTCTCGCGCAACCCGCGCAGGAGGGCCGCGGTCCCGGGGGCGCCCGAGGCGGAGACGAGGACGGTGAGGTCCCTCACGAGAGGTCGATCCGGTCCTCGGCGAGCTGCTCGAGCTGTCGCTCGCGCTCCGCGTCCAGCATCGAGAGCATCGTCTCGCGCATCGAGCCGCCGCGGTAGACCCAGATCTCCGGGTGCGTCAGGAGCTGCAGCCACTCGAACGCGCCGGCGGCGAGCGCCTCGTGCGGGCAGCCGCTCCGCCAGTGCTGGTTCGAGTCCGAGCGGTACGTCTCGCGGGAGAAGAACGGCGGCTGCATGACGTTGACGGCACC
>JBBSIG010000090.1:0-9634 GCA_038232215.1 Gaiellales bacterium
CCCGGCACGCTGGGCCTGGAACTACGACGACGTGTTCAGGATCGCGCCGGTCGCCAGATGGTTCCTGAACAGTCTCTGGATCAGCGGGCTGAGCGCGCTCGCGGTCACCTTCTCGAGCGCGATCGTCGCCTTCGCCTTCGCCTACTTCCGCTTCCCGGGCCGCAACGCCCTGTTCGCGCTCGTGCTGGCGACGATGATGCTGCCGGGCGACGTGACCATGATCCCCGCCTTCCTGATCTGGAACAAGCTCGGGCTCGTCAACACGCAGTATCCGCTCTGGGTCCCGAACCTGTTCGGGAGCGCGTTCTACATCTTCCTGCAGCGCCAGTTCTTCCTGGGCATCCCGCGCGAGCTCTTCGAGGCGGCGCGCATGGACGGCGACAGCTATTTCTCGATGTTCCGGCGAATCGCGTTACCCCTCGCGAAGCCGGCGCTCATCGTCACCTTCATCTTCGAGATCCAGGCCAAGTGGTTCGACTTCAAGGCGCCGCTCATCTACCTGCGTGACAGCGCCCTCTTCACGATGCCGCTCGGCCTGAAGACCGTGCTCGACCAGTTCGGCCTCGGCGGCGGCGGCGAGGGCGACTACCAGATCATCATCGCTGCGACGGTCCTCCTCACCGTGCCGATGATCGTCCTCTTCGCGGTCTTCCAGCGCTACTTCCTCGAGGGCATCGCCACCCAGGGGCGCAAGGGTTAGCGTGGGGGAACCCAGGGTTCCCCCACGGACCTCCTCCTTCCGCGCTCCTGCCGACCGGCCGCCCTTGGCAGCCCGCCGGGCAAAGCCCGGCTTCGGCCGCCTACGGGCGCGAGCTGGTTCCCCCGCGCCGCGCCGATCGACCGGGTGTTGACGATCTCGGCCGGAGCTCTTCCCGCCGTGGGCGAGGACGGCTCGGGCCCGGCATGGCGGCCCTCCGTGCTCGCGCTCGACATCGGGGGCACGAAGCTCGCCGCGGGCGTCGTCGAGAGCTCCGGCCGCGTCCGCTCGTTCCTCGTGGAGTCGACGCTCGCGGACCAGGGCCCCGAGCGCGGGCTCGCCCGTCTGTTCGAGCTCGGGCGGCGCGCCGTCGGCGAGTCGGGCCTCGACTGGCCCGAGCTCGCCGCGGTGGGGATCGGCTGCGGCGGGCCGCTCGACGCGGAGGAGGGGGTGCTGCTCGCCCCGCCGCACCTGCCGGGGTGGCGCGACGTGCCGGTCGGCGCGCTCGCCGAGCGGGAGCTCGGCCTGCCCGCCACGCTCGAGAACGACGCGACGGCCGCCGCCGCGGGGGAGCATCGCTACGGCGCGGGGGTCGGCACTCGCAACATGGTCTACCTGACCGTCTCGACCGGGGTCGGCGGCGGGATCGTCGTCGACGGCCGCCTCTACCGTGGCGCGACCGGCAACGGCGGCGAGCTCGGTCACGTCACGGTCGACTGCCGCGGCCGGCCGTGCCACGGCTGCGGCCGCCGGGGCTGCCTGGAGGCGTACGTCTCGGGCACGTCGATCGCGGAGCGCGCCAGGGAGGCCCTAGCGGCGTCGGCCGAGCCCTCCTCGCTCGCCGAGCTCCCCGACCTGACGGCGGCCGACGTCGCCGCGGCGGCGCTCGCCGGGGACGCGCTCGCTCGAGAGGTCTGGGAGGGAACGATCGCGGCGCTCGCCTGCGGGCTGACGTCGATCGTGAACCTCTTCGAGCCCGAGCTGGTCGTCCTCGGCGGCGGAGTCAGCAGCGCCGGCGAGCAGCTGCTTGGCCCGGTTCGGGACTGTGTCCGCGCCGACTCCATGCAACCGGCCGGCGAGGCGGCGAGGATCGTCCGCTCGGCTCTCGGCGACCGGGTCGGCGTCGTCGGGGCGGCGGCGATCGCCCTCGAGCGGGCAGCCTCGGGCAACGCGCTCGCGCGTGGCTGAGAGCTCCTCGCCGAGCGCTGAAGCACTCGCGGACCACCTCGCGCGGGCGGCCGAGCTCGGCGACCTCCTGCCCCGGGTGGAGGAGCTGGCGCGGCGGCTGATCGAGGCGTTCTCCAGCGGCGGGCGGCTGTACACCTTCGGCAACGGCGGCAGCGCCACCGAGGCTCAGCACCTCGCCGAGGAGCTGGTCGGCCGCTTCAGCCGCGAGCGGGGCGCACTTCCGGCCCAGTGTCTGTCCGCCGATCCCTCCGTCCTGACCTGCATCGCGAACGACTACAGCTTCGACGAGGTGTTCGAGCGCCAGGTGCGCGCCTTCGTCGGGGCCGGCGATGTCGCGATCGGCTTCTCGACGAGCGGGCGCTCGCCGAACGTCGTCCGCGGCCTCGCCGCGGCGCGGGAGGCGGGGGCGACGACCGCTCTGCTCGGGGGCGGCGACGGCGGCCCTGCGGCGTCGCACGCCGACCTCGCGCTGATCGTCCCGTCCACCTCGACGGCCCGGGTCCAGGAGCTGCACGTGCTGCTCGTCCATCTCCTGCTCGAGCCGGTCGACGCCTGGGCGGCCGGCAAGCCGGAGGGCACAGGATGAGCAAAGTCGGCGAGGAGCGCGCGAGAAAGCTCCTGCACATGGTCGGCAATGCCCACATCGACCCGGTGTGGCTGTGGCAGTGGCAGGAGGGCTACCAGGAGGTGCGGGCGACCTTCCGGGCGGCCCTCGACCGGATGGAGGAGTATCCGGACTTCGTTTTCACGAGCAACTCCGTCGTCTTCTTCGAGTGGGTCGAGGAGTCGGACCCGGACCTGTTCGAAGAGATTCGCGCGCGGATCGCCGAGGGTCGCTGGCAGGCGATCGGCGGCTGGTGGATCGAGCCCGACTGCAACATCCCCTCCGGCGAGTCGCTCGTTCGCCAGGCGCTCTACGGGCAGCGCTACCTGCGCGAGCGCTTCGGGATCACCGCCACGACCGGGGCGAACATCGACTCCTTCGGCCACAACGCCTCGATCCCGCAGCTCCTGCGCGGCAGCGGCATGGACTCCTACGTGTTCCTCCGCCCGGGGCCGCACGAGCTCACCCTGCCCGGGCCGGTGTTCTGGTGGGAGTCGCCGGACGGCTCGCGGGTGTGCGCCTACCGCATACCGCACGAGTACTCCGGCCCGCGCGACGATCTCGCCGACCACGTCGGCCAGGCGCTCGCGCAGCTGCCGGCCGACCGCGCGGAGGGGATGGTCTTCTACGGCGTGGGCAACCACGGTGGCGGGCCGACGAGGGAGAACCTCGACTCGATCGCGCGATTGAACGAGGACGGCGCGCTGCCGGCGCTCGAGCTCAGCTCGCCCCGGCGCTTCTTCGACGGCGTCGTCGGCGGGGACGGCTCGATCCCCGTGCACGCGGGCGAGCTCCAGCACCACGGGGTCGGCTGCTACACGTCCCACTCGGGGATCAAGCGCTGGAACCGGCGCGCGGAGGGCCTGCTCGGCCGGGCGGAGAAGTGGTGCGCGGTCGCAGAGCGTCTCGGCGCCCAGCCCTACCCGCTCGCGGAGCTGACCGAAGCGTGGAAGCTGCTGCTCCTCAACCAGTTCCACGACACGCTCGCCGGGACGTCGATCGAGCCCGCGTACGAGGATGCGCGCGACCAGATCGGGCACGCGTCGTCCGTCGCGGCGCTCGCGTTCAACCGCGCGATCCAGTCGATCGCGCGCCGGATCGACATCCCTCCCGAGGGGGAGGAGGTGCGTCACGTCGCCGTCTTCAACCCGCACGCCTGGCGGCTGCGGACGGACGTGGAGCTCGAGCTCACCTCGCTCTCGGGGGACGGCGCGCGGCTCATCGACGACGAGGGGGCGCCGGTGCCCGCGCAGACGACCCGCTCGCACACGACGATGAGCAGCGCTCGCGGTCGCCTCGTGTTCCCCGCCGATCTGCCGCCGCTCGGGTACCGGGTCTATCGCATCGCTTCCGGCGGGGCGGGGGAGGGGCTCGACGCAACCGATTCGACTCTCGAGAACGAGCACCTGACCCTGGAGCTCGACCGCTCCACGGGGCGGATCGCGAAGCTCCTCGTCAAGGCGACCGGCGTCGACCTCGCCGCGCCCGGCAGTCGGCACGCGGTCGTCGTCCGGGACCGCTCCGACACCTGGGGACACGGGGTGCGCGCCTACGACGACGAGCTCGACGAGCTCGTCTGCGGGTCCGTGCGCCTCCTCGAGAACGGGCCCGTGCGCGCCGTCCTGCGGGTCGAGAGCCGGTACGGCTCCTCGACTCTGCGCGAGGACTACGTGCTCGGTGCGGACGCTCGCCACGTGGAGGTGCGGGTCGCCCTCGACTGGCACGAGCAGCTCAAGCTGCTGAAGCTGCGCTACCCGACGAGCGTCGACGCGGCCGCTGCGACGTACGAGATTCCCTACGGCCACCTCGAGCGCGCGACGGGCGGCGACGAGGAGCCGGGCCAGAGCTGGGTGGACGTCTCCGGGGCGGGACGCGGCCTCGCGGTCGTGAATGACGCGAAGCACGGGTACGACGTGCGCGGCGGCGACATCGGGATCACGGTCGTCCGGAGCCCCGTGTGGGCCTGGCACGACCCGCGGGAGCTCGAGCAGGAGGGCGACTTCGAGTACATGGACCAGGGCCGCCAGCGCTTCCGGGTCTGCCTCCTCCCGCATGCCGGCGACTGGCGCGAGGCGGGCGTCGTCCGCCTCGCGGCGGAGCTGAGTCAGCCGCCGTTCGCGCTGCTCGAGTCGCAGCACCGCGGCGACCTGCCGCAGCGGGAGTCGTACGCCTCGGACGGCGGCCGAGCGGTCGTCCTCTCGGTCGTGAAGGCGGCAGAGGACGGGGAGGGCGCGCTCGTGGTGCGCGCCTACGAGTCCTGGGGGCGCCCGGCGCGGGCGAAGCTCGGGCTGCCGCTCGCCGGCCGCACGCTCGAGGCCGACTTCGGCGCGTACGAGCTCAAGACCTTCGTCGTGCCGGCCGACCCCGCTGCCCCGGTCGTCGAGACGGACCTGCTCGAGCGGCCGGCGGGGCCGTCGCGCGAGCCGTGACCGCGGTCAGGACCCTGGACGGGGCAGGAGCGCTCGCGGCTCGAGCGCTCGCCCCCGACGGAGCAGCAGTCGGTGGCTTCTCGTTCGAGAGAGCGCCCCGCGAGGGTCGGGACACGGCCCTCCGAGTCAGGTACGAGGGCGACGCTCCGCTCGAGGCCGGAGTCCGCGTCGAGCTCGCCCTGCCCGCGACGAGCGACCCGCGCTGGCTCGTCCCGGGGGTCTTCTACGGCGAGAACCGTCCGGAGAGCTGCACGCGCATCTTTCCGCGCTTCGTGCCCGGCCGAGTCGACGTCGGGCGGATGGAGTCGGATGCCTGGTCGTTTCGGGCCGACCGCTGCGCGACACCCGCGGTCTTCGCCCGCGGGGGCGCCCTGCTGACCGCGGAGGAGAGCGCGCTCGGGCAGTCGGGGGTGGGTTTCGCGCTCCGTGACGGTCGCCCGTCGATCTGGCTCGACTTTCCCTACCGGGAGGAGCCGCTCCGCTACGACGGCTCGCAGACGCCGGGGCCGCCGGACGTCCTGACCCACCGCTGGCAGGCGGGCGAGGAGGTCGAGCTCCGCTTCTCCGTGCTCGACCACGACGACCACGCGCGCGCGCTCCGCGAGCTCGACTCGCCGTTCCAGGATCCCGGCTGGGTCTCCGTCGTGGAGGCGGCCGAGCTCGCCGCCCTGGGGCTCTTCCGCTGGCACTACCGCGCCGACCCGCCCCGCCTGCTCGAGACCGCGGCCTTCGACCGCGACGCGTTCGGAGCCTGCGGCGACCGCGACGCGATGCACGTCTCGTGGGTCAGCGGCGTGCCCTACGCGTACGCGCTGCTCCGGCACGGCCGGCGCGTCGGCAACGACGCCTACGTCACCGCCGCCGAGTCGGTGCTCGACCACGTCGCGGGCAATCTCACCCCCGGGGGGACGTTCTGGGCCCAGTGGACGGCGGAGCTCGGCTGGACGAGCGGCTGGCACCCGGACCGCATGCGCCTGCACGCGCGCACGCTCGCCGACGCCACGCTCTTCGCGCTCCGCGCGGGCGGGCGCTGGGCCGCGGCGGCCCACTCGAACGTCGCCGTCGCCCTCCGGACCCAGCGGGCCGACGGCGCGCTGCCCGCGGCGCACCACGTCGAGACGGGGGAGGCGGTCGCGTGGGAGGGCACCGCCGGCCTCTCCTGGATCCCCGCTCTCGTCGAGGCGGGCCGGCTCGAGGAGGCGCACCGCGCGGGCGCGTACTACCGACACTTCGACGTCTACCGCGGCGCGCCGGAGGACGTCGACCTCGCGCCGACGTCGGAGGACGGCTACGCCGCGCTGATGGCGTACGTCGCCCTCGAGGACTGGGACGCGGCCCGGCGTGCGGCCGACTGGATGCTCACCTTCCGCTACACGTACGACGTCGCCTTCTCCGAGCGGACGCTGCTCGGCCGGTACTGCTTCCGCACGCGCGGCGCCGACCAGGCCTCGCCGGCCAATCAGCACCTGCACGCGTTCGGGCTGATCTGCCTGCCGGAGCTCGTGCGCCTGGCGCGGGCGACGGGAGACGACTACTACCTCTCGCGCGCGCGAGAGAACCTCGCCTGCTTCCGGCAGTTCATCGCCCGTGAGGACGGCGACTTCGGCGCCTATCGCGGGATGGCGAGCGAGCGCTACTACCAGACCGACTGCTTCAAGGCGAAGGGGATGCTGCTGACGCTCTCCCACGCCTGGAGCGTGGGCGTCCTCCTGCTCGCCTGCGAGGACGCCCTCGCGCTGCCGGAGCTTGCATGAGGTCCCCCGACGGCTTCCTCTGCGGGGTCGCGACGTCCGCCTACCAGGTCGAGGGCGCGGTCGCCGCCGACGGGCACGGGCGGTCGACCTGGGACACGTTCTCGCACACGCCGGGAAAGATCGACGGCGGCGGGACCGGGGACGTCGCGTGCGACCACTTCCGTTGCTGGCGGGCCCCCGAGGCGGCCGCGTGACCCTCGCAGCGCTCGCCCGGGAGAGCGGCACCTTCGCGATGGTCGCGATGGATCAGCGCGAGTCGCTCCGCACAATGCTGGCCGAGCACCAGCCGGGGCCGGTCGGCGACGAGCGGCTCGTTCGCTTCAAGCTGGCGGTCGCGCGGGAGCTCGCGCCCCATGCCTCCGGGTTCCTGGTCGACGCGGACCTCGGCTTCCGCCCCGTCGTCGCGCACGGACTCGTGCCGCCCTCGTGCGGATTGATCCTCGCGGTGGACGTGCTCGACCAGCCGCCGGGAGGCGTCGTCGAGGAGACCGCTCTCGCGGAGGAGGTCGAGCCCGGGCCGGCTGTCGCGCTGAAGCTGCTCGTGATCTGGCGCGACGACCAGCTGCGCCGACGGCGGCTGGAGATGTCGCGACGCTTCGTCGAGCTCGCCCGCGCGCACGGGCTGCTCTCCGTGCTCGAGGGGGTCGTCCGGGACGCGCCCGACCGGGAGGAGGCGATCGTCGAGGCCGCGCGCGAGCTCTCGTCGGCCGGCCCCTCGCTCTACAAGTGCGAGGTGCCGCTGCACGGGCGCGCCGAGTCGGCGGAGCTCGAGCGGCGCGCCCGCGAGATCGACGCCGCGGTCGCCTGTCCCTGGGTGGTGCTGTCGCAGGGCGTCGCGCCCGACGACTTTCCCGCCGCCGTTGGCGCCGCCTGTCGCGGGGGCGCGTCGGGCTTCCTCGCCGGTCGTGCGCTCTGGACCGCCACGCTCGCGGCGGACGACCCGGCAGACCTCCTGCGTGAGCACGCCGTCCCGCGGCTCCAGGAGCTCGCGGCGATCGTAGACGCCCACGGGCGGCCGTGGGACGAGCGGCCGGCGTGAACGTCCGGGGCGTGATCGAGGGCTTCTACGGCCCGCCCTGGACTCACGTCGAGCGGCTCGATCTGCTCGGGCTCTGCGGGCGCCACGAGCTGAACACCTGGGTGCACGCCGCGAAGGACGACCCCTACCACCGGCTCTGGCGAGACCCGTACCCCGAGGACGAGCTGGACCGGCTAGCGGAGCTCGTGCGTGCGGCGGAGCGGCACGGCGTCGAGCTTGCGTGGGCGATCGCGCCCGGGCTCTCCATCTGCTACTCGGACGGGGGCGTGCGCTGCCCCGGCGACCGCGAGCGCTACGGCGCCGAGCCCTCGCCGAGCGCCGCGGCGCAGGCCGACCTCAGCAACCGCTTCCGGCGCGAGTTCCTCGACGGAGCGGCGCTCGTCGTCTGTCCGATGGGCTACGCGGGCGTGGGCCGGACGACCTACCGCGCCACCTTCGCGCGACTCCTCGACCCCGAGATCGTCGTCTACTGGACCGGGCCCGACGTCGTCCCCGAGTCGATCACGCGCGAGGATCTCGACGGCGCGGTCGCCGCGTTCGGCCACGAGCTGCTCGTGTGGGACAACTACCCCGTCAACGACTTCGACCCGGGGCGGCTGTTCCTCGGCCCCCTGCGCGGCCGCGACGGCCGGCTCGCGGACGGACGGCTGGCCGGGATGGTCGCGAACGGAATGCTGCAGGCGGTGCCGTCCAAGCTCCCGCTCGCCACCGTCTCGGACTTCGCGGGCGATCCCGCGGGGTACCGGGCCGAGGAGTCCTACGAGCGCGCTCTCTCCGAGTACTGCGCCGAGGTCGTAGAGGCGCTCCGCGTCCTGGTGCCCACGCCGGCGCCCGTGCAGCCGCCCCCGAACGTGGCGACGCTCGTGGAGGCGCTGGCCCCGGGTGTCGACGCGGCCACCGCGCTCGCGCTGCTCGGGCCGTTCGCATGACCGACGTCGCCGTCTACGGGGCGACGGGCGCCGGCGTCTCGGCCGCCGTCGCGGCGAGCGAGGCCGGCGCGGACACGATGCTCCTCGCCGAAGGAAGCCACGTCGGCGGCATGGTCTCCGGCGGCCTCTCCTGGACCGACGTGGGCGACACGCGCGTGCTCGGCGGAGCGGCACGGCGGTTCTACGGTGAGGTCGCCGCGCACTACCGCGCGCCGCTCTGGGCGGTCAAGGGGCCGGAGCCCCACGTGGCGGAGGAGATCATGACGAGCCTGCTCGACCGAGCCGGCGTGGCTGTTCGGCTCGAGGAGAGCGCCACGGTCGACGCCGCGGTGCACGTCGACGCGAGCTACGAGGGCGACGTGCTGGCGGCGTTCGGCGTGCCCTACGCGGTGGGCCGGGAGTCGCGCGAGCTCTACGGCGAGACGTGGGCCGGGCGACAGCCGGCGACCCGCCCGGGCAGGCACAACTTCCCGGTGCTGCTCTCCCCGTTCGCGGAGGACGGCTCGCTGCTGCCGCTCGTGCGGGAGCCGGAGCTCGACGAGCGGGGCTGGCCGGCCGAGCGGCTGGGGGAAGGGGACGGCGGCCTCCAGGCGTACGGGTTCCGCGTCTGTCTCACCGACCGGGCCGAGAACAGGCTGCCGCTCGAAGCGCCGCCCGGGTACGACCCGTCGCGCTTCGAGCTCCTCCGTCGCTACCTCGAGGCGGCGGGCGACCGGCTGGAGGCGCGGGACCTGCTGGGTCTCCAGCCCGATCTCCTCCCCGCGGGCAAGTGCGACGTCAACTCGATCGGGCCCTTCTCGTTGAACCTGCTCGACGGCGGCAATCGCGAGTATCCGGAGGGTGACGCGGCAGCGCGCGCTCGCATCCGGGAGGCGCACCTCGACTACACGCGGGGCCTCCTCTACTACCTCGCGCACGACGACGGCGTGCCCGCCGGGATCCGGGCCGAGCTCGCACGCTGGGGGCCGTGCGCCGACGAGTTCGCCGACACGGA
>JBBSIG010000091.1:0-9591 GCA_038232215.1 Gaiellales bacterium
GAGCAGCCCGAGCCCGTCGCGGAGCCACTGCAGCGCAGCTCCCGTCGCGAAGATCGAGCCCTCGAGCGCGTACTGCGGCGGCTGACCGGCGGCGCGGGCTGCGGCCGTGCGGACGAGTCCGGGCGGCGCGCGGCCCCCGTCGCGGCCGGAGTGGCTGAGCACGAAGCTCCCCGTCCCGTAGGTCGCCTTCGTCTGCCCCGCGCTGAAGCAGGCGTGGCCGAAGAGCGCGGCCTGCTGGTCGCCGGCGATCCCGGCGATCGGGACGCCTGGCGCGAGCACCCTCGCCTCGGCCACCGGCTCGCTCGAGGCCCTGATCTCGGGCAGCAGCTCCCGCGGCACGCCGAAGAGCGCGAGCAGCTCGTCGTCCCAGTCGAGCGTCGCGAGGTCGGCGAGCAGCGTGCGCGACGCGTTCGTCGCGTCCGTGACGTGCACGCGCCCTTCGGTCAGCTTCCAGACGAGCCACGAGTCGACGGTGCCGAAGGCGAGATCTGCGGCGGCATCCGCGCGCGCGAGCAGCCACTCGAGCTTCGTGGCGGAGAAGTACGGGTCGGGCTGGAGGCCCGTGCGGTCGCGGATGAGGTCGGCGGGGAGCTCGCGGCAGCGCTCGGCCGTCCGGCGGTCCTGCCAGACGATCGCCCGCTGCACCGGCCGGCCGGTGCGGCGGTTCCAGAGGACGGTCGTCTCCCGCTGGTTCGTGATCCCGAGGGCCCGCAGCTCGGCGGCCCGGACGCCCGCCTCGCCAAGCGCGGCCGCGGCCGCCTCGAGGACGCTCGTCCAGATCTCCTCCGGATCGTGCTCCACCCAACCCGGCTGCGGGAAGTGCTGGGTCAGCTCGCGGTAGCCCCGACCCCTCGTCCGCAGCTCCTCGTCGACGACGAGACAGGTGGTGCCCGTCGTGCCCTGATCGACTGCGAGGATCACGCGGGTGGAGTCTAGGATCGAGGAGATCGCCCAGCGCGTATGGCCCGGCCGTGCGGTCGAGATCGAGCCGCTCGGCGGCGGGATCACGAACCGCAACTTCAAGGTCGCGTGCGACGGCGAGGCGTTCGTGCTGCGGATCGGCGGCGGCGACACGGAGCTGCTCGGGATCGATCGTCGCTCCGAGCACGCGGCGACGCTCGTCGCGGCAGCCGCCGGGGTCGGACCGGAGGTGACCGCTTTCCTCGAGCCGGAGTGCTACCTGGTGACGCGCTTCATCGCCGGCCGTCCGGCCCCGCCGAAGGAGTTGCGCGGACGCCTTCCGGAGGTCGCCCGGACGCTGCGGCTCGTGCACGACGGCGACTCGGTGCCCGGCCGTTTCGACTCGTTCGCCGTCGTGGATTCGTACCGCGCGATCGCCGAGTCGCGAGGCGTGCGCGTCCCGAGCGCCCACGGCCGGGCGAGCGCGCTCGCGGCCCGGATCCGGCGCGCGCGCGGGCCGCAGCCGGATCGTCCGTGCCACAACGACCTCCTGAACGCCAACTTCCTCGACGACGGCGGGCGGCTCCGTATCGTCGACTGGGAGTACGCCGGCATGGGAGACGTCTTCTTCGACGTCGCCAACTTCTCGGTCAACCACGAGCTGGACGACGCCGGCGACCGCGAGCTCCTGGCCGCCTACTTCGGCGACGCGACCCCGGGCGACCTCGCCTCGCTCTGGCTCATGCGCTTCATGTCGGATTTCCGCGAGGCCATGTGGGGCGTCGTGCAGGAGGCGATCTCGCAGCTCGAGTTCGACTTCCGCGGGTACGCCGAGCAGCACTTCGACCGGCTCGGGGCAACGGCGGCCGACCCGCGCTTCGGCGAGGCGCTGGCACGGGTCGAGGCCGGCCCGTGACCAGGCGCCGAGGTGGGCACACGGCGGTGTGAGACGCTAGCGGGGCCGGAATGGGCTCGACTCCGCTGAGAGACCGTGCGCGAGCCGTCGTCGTCGGCGGCGGGGTCGGCGGGTGCTCGATCCTCTACTGGCTCACCCGGCTCGGCTGGGACGACGTCGTCCTCTGCGAGCGCGCGGCCCTGACGAGCGGATCGACGTTCCACTCGGCGGGGCTCGTCGGGCAGCTCCGCGGCTCGCTCAGCCTGACGCGGATGATGATGGAGTCGGTCGAGCTCTACCGCTCGCTCGGAGCCGAGGTCGACCTCGAGACGGGCTGGCGCGAGGTCGGCTCGCTCCGGCTCGCCTCCTCGCAGGAGCGAATGGAGGAGCTCGCGCGCCAGGCCGGCTGGGCGAAGACGTTCGGGCTGCCGCTCGAGCTCGTCTCGGCCGAGGAAGCCCGGCGCCTGTTTCCGCCCATGTCGACCGACGGCGTGCTCGGCGCCGCCTACCTGCCGACCGACGGCTACGTCGACCCGAGCCAGCTCACGCTCGCGCTCGCCGAGGGCGCCCGACGGCGGGGGGCCCAGATCGCGACGGACACTCGGGTTAGGGCGATCGGCGTCGAGCGGGGACGCGTGACGGGGGTCGAGACCGGGCGCGGGTCGATCGAGACGGAGGTGGTCGTCAACGCCGGCGGGATGTTCGCAGGCGAGATCGGGCGGCTCGCCGGGGTGAACGTGCCCCTCGTGCCGATGGCCCACGAGTACCTGATCACCCGGCCGAGCGGCGTTGCGCTCGACCTGCCGACGATGCGAGATCCGTCGCTCCTCGTCTACTTCCGCGGCGAGTCGGGCGGGCTCGTCATGGGCGGCTACGAGCGCAACCCCGCGCCCTGGAGCCTCGACGGCATCCCGGCCGACTTCAACGGCAAGCTGCTCGAGGAGGACTGGGACCGCTTCGAGGAGCTGATGACGAACGCGATCGTGCGCGTCCCGGAGCTCGAGGACGCCGAGATCGTGCGGCTCGTCAACGGCCCGGAGGCGTTCACGCCGGACGGCGAGTTCATCCTCGGGCCCTCCGACGTGCGCGGCTTCTGGGTCGCGGCGGGCTTCTGCGCGCACGGGCTCGCGGGGGCCGGCGGGATGGGCCGCCTCGTCGCGGAGTGGATCGTCGAGGGGCAGCCCGGGCTCGACACCTGGGAGATGGACTCGCGCCGCTTCGGCCGCCACTACACGAGCCGCGAGTACACGCTCGCCCGCACGAGGGAGGTCTACTCGACCTACTACGACGTCAAGTACCCCGGCCACGAGCGCGCGGCCGGTCGGCCGCTGCGGCTCTCGCCGACGTACCCGCGCCTGCAGGAGCTCGGCGCGGCCTTCGGCGAGAAGTCGGGCTGGGAGCGGGCGAACTGGTTCGACTCGAACGCGGCCGCCGGCGAGGAATCGCTGCGCCCGCGGGGCTGGGCGGGGCGGCTGTGGTCGCCGGCGATCGGCGCCGAGCACCGGGCCTGCCGCGAGGCGGCGGCACTCTTCGACGAGACGTCGTTCGCGAAGATCGAGGTGATCGGCGAGGGCGCGGCCGGGTTCCTCGAGCAGCTCTGCGCCAACCGCGTCGCGCGCGACGTCGGCGCGATCACGTACACGCAGATGCTGAACGCGAGGGGCGGGATCGAGTGCGACTTCACCGTCACCCGGCTCTCGGAAGAGCGCTTCCGCATCGTCACCGGGACGGCGTTCGGCCAGCACGACCTCGCCTGGATCCGCTCCCACGCGCCGGACGACGGCTCCGTGCTCGTCGAGGACGTCACCTCGCGCTACGCCTGCCTCGGCCTCTGGGGGCCGGCGAGCCGCGAGCTCCTGCAGCCGCTCACGACCGCGGACCTCGGCAATGAGTCGTTTCCGTACCTGCGCGCGCGCGAGGTCAGCGTGGGGCCCGTGCCCTGCCTCGCGCTGCGCGTCACGTACGTCGGCGAGCTCGGCTGGGAGCTCTACTGTCCGATGGAGTTCGGCCTGCGCCTCTGGGACACGATCTGGGCCGGAGGACGAGAGCACGGCCTCGTCCCCGGCGGCTACCGGGCGATCGACTCCTGCCGGCTCGAGAAGGGCTACCGCGTCTGGGGCGCCGACATCTCGCCGGACGAGACGCCGTACGAGGCGGGCCTCGGCTTCGCGGTGAAGCTCGACGAGCGCGACTTCGTCGGCCGGGAAGCCCTCGCCCGCGCACGAGGCGAGCCGCTCGAGCGGCAGCTCGTCTGCCTCGTGCTGGACGACCCGCGGGCGGTCGCGCTCGGGTCGGAGCCCGTCCGGATCGAGGGGCGTGCGGTCGGGCGCGTCACGAGCGGCGGGTACGGCTACACGGTGAAGCGCTCGATCGCGTACGCCTACGTCCCGGCCTCGCAGGCCGGTCCGGGCACGCCGGTCGAGGTCGAGATATTCGGCGAGTGGGTCTCGGGCGCGGTCGCGGAGGAGCCGCTCTACGACCCCGAGGGAAGCGCTATTCGGGCGTGACGTAGGCGGCGGTCAGGCCGCCGTCGACGAGAAAGGTGGAGCCGTTCACGTACGAGGAGTCGTCGCTCGCGAGGAAGAGGGCGCCGTGGGCGATCTCGCGCGGCTTCGCGAGACGCCCCATCGGCAGATGGACGCGGCGGCGCTCGTAGGCGGCCGGGTCGTCGCCGAAGATCGCGAGGAGAAGGGGCGTCTCCACGGGCCCCGGGCATAACGCGTTCACGCGCACTCCCTGCCGCGCGAACTGGACGGCGAGCTCGCGGGTCATCGAGAGGACGGCTCCCTTCGAGGCCGTGTACGAGATCTGCGAGGTGGCTGCGCCGAGGACTGCGACGAACGAGGCGACGTTGATCACCGAGCCGCCTCCTCGCTCGAGCAGGTAGGGGATCCCGTACTTGCAGCAGAGATAGACGCCCTTGAGGTTCACGTCCTGCACGCGCTGCCAGGCCTCGAGCTCCGTCTCGAGGATGGAGGCGTCGTCCGCCGGCGAGATGCCCGCGTTGTTGTAGAGCACGTCGATGCCGCCGTAGCGCTCGCTCGTCGCGGCGAGCATCGCCTGCACGCTCGCCGGGTCAGTCACGTCGACGTGCTGGAAGAAGGCGTCCCGGCACCGGGCGGCGGTCTCGTCGCCCGCCTCGTCGGTCACGTCGGCGACGCAGACCCGGGCTCCCTCGTCGGAGAAGAGCAGCGCCGCCTCGCGGCCGATCCCGCTCGCGGCGCCGGTGATGACGACGACCTTGTCGTCGAGCCTGCCCATCAGCGCTCTGTCGAGAGGAAGACGTTCTTGACCTCGGAGTAGCCGTCGAGCGCATGCATGCCGAGCTCGCGGCCGACGCCGGACTGCTTGAAGCCGCCGAACGGAGTCGAGACGCGGACCGACGTGTTCGCGTTCACGGACAGGACGCCCGCCTCGATCGCACGTACGACGCGCAGCGCCCGCGCGCCGTCACGCGTCCAGACCGAGCCGGAGAGTCCGTACGGCGTGTCGTTCGCGAGCCGGATCGCATCCGCCTCGTCCTCGAACGGGATCACGCACGCGACGGGCCCGAAGATCTCCTCCTGCGCGGCGCGGTCGGCGTTCGACGTCTCGAGCAGGGTCGGGGGGTACCAGTAGCCGGGGCTCTCCGGCGCGTGTCCGGCGAACGCCGGCTCGCCTTCGACGTACGAGGCCACCTTCTCGCGGTGCGCCGCGGAGACGAGCGGCCCCATCTCGGTCGCCGGATCCTCGGGATCGCCGACGCGCACGCCCCTGGTGGCTTCGACGAGGGAGTCCAGGAAGCGGTCGTAGACAGCTCGCTGGACGAGGATGCGCGAGCGCGCGCAGCAATCCTGTCCGGCGTTGCCGAAGACGGCGTACGGGGCGGCGGCCGCGGCGGCCTCGAGATCCGCGTCGGCGAAGACGACGTTCGCGGACTTTCCTCCGAGCTCGAGCGTCACCCGCTTGATCGTCCCCGCCGCCGACTGCATGACGCCGCGGCCGACGTCGGTCGATCCGGTGAACGCGATCTTGGCGACGTCCGAGTGCTCCACGAGCTGCTGCCCCACGATGCGGCCGGGGCCGGCGAGCACGTTCACGACTCCTTCCGGGATGCCGGCCTCGAGCGCGAGCTCGCCCAGGCGGAGGGCGGTCAGCGGAGTCAGCTCGGCCGGCTTGAGGACGACGGTGTTGCCGCACGCGAGCGCCGGGCCGAGCTTCCAGCTCGCGATGTTGAGCGGGAAGTTCCAGGGCACGATCAGGCCCACGACGCCGAGCGGCTCGCGGAACGTCATGTCCACGCCGCCGGCAACCGGGATCGTCTCGCCTTGGTGCTTGTCGACCGCGCCTGCGTAGAAGTGGAAGACGTCGGCGGCCATACCCACCTCTGCGCGCGAGTCGGCGATCGGCTTGCCGACGTTCCGGGTCTCGAGCAGCGCCAGCTCCTCGCCGTGCTCCTCGACGAGCGCGGCGAGCCGCCTGAGGAGCCGGGCCCGGTCGCCGGGCGCGACGTCCCTCCACGCGGGGTACGCCGCCGTCGCCGCGGCGACGGCGCGGTCGGCGTCTTCCGCTCCGGCCGCCTCGAGCTCCGCGATCGGCTGCTCCGTGGCGGGGTTGACGACGGTCAGCGCCATGCGTGCGATTCAACACGATCCACGTCGACCTGTGGACAGTTCGCGACGGTGCCTGGCACCGGACTCACGCGGCCGCCTCGAGGACGAAGTCGCGGTATCGCGATCGCGCGTGTTCTTCGGGGAAGCCGAAGAAGGCAAGCACGTCGCTCTCGGCGAGAAACGCGGGTGACGGATCCACTCCCGCGCAAGCTCGGAAACTGCTCCAGCGCCACTCTTCCGGGCTTGAGCACATGCCCGCGCGAACGGGATTCAGCACGACGTAGCGGCACGTCTCGAGGAGATGCGCATCTCCCTCGATGAGCGCTGCGGCATAGCGATTGCCGAAGAGGTGAGCCACGCGGTCGTATCTGCGGCTCAGCAACGCTGAATACCCACCGTTGAGAGTCTGCATCCCGCGCGAGAGCCCCCGGTCGCCGATCTGAAGGAGTAGGTGGTAATGGTTCGTCATGAGGCAATAGGCGTGACAGCACCACTCGAACGCGTCGACGACACCGCCGAGCATCGTCAGGAAATCGAGACGATCCCGCGGGCGGAAGAAGACCGGCTCTCGATTGCTGCCCCGACTCGTCACGTGGTAGAACGCACCCGGGATCACCTCTCGAGGCAAGCGGCCCATGAGCCGACGGTAGCCCGTTCTCCACGGCCCTCGACGAAGTGACACAAAATCGGCACATAGTCGTGACACACGCGCGACGGTGCCTGGCACCGGGAAGGGCGTGTGACGGAGCGTCCACAGGCTCCCGCCGTCCGCCGGGCCGCCCGTGATCCCCGTCCGGCTCCGTCAGCCACGCCGCGTGCCGCGCTCCGCGCGGTACGCGCGCGCCTCTGCGACGAGCGCCTCGAAGAGGGCCGCATCCTCGCCTTCCTCGGGATGCCAGAGCACGCCGAGCGCGAAGCGCCGCGATGGGTCCTCGAGCGCCTCGGGCGTGCCGTCGTCGGCCCAAGCGACCTCGCGCAGCCCCTCGCCGATGCGCCCGTAGCCCTGGTGGTGGTGCGACTTCACGGGAGCGCGATCGCCGAGAATCGCCTTGAGGCGGCTCTCGCCGCGCAGCTCCACGTCGTGGTCGGCGAAGACACCGGGCGTGTGCTTGTGCCGATCGTTGCCCATCACCTCCGGCAGGTGCTGGACGAGATCCCCCCCGCGCGCGACGTTCAGCACCTGAGAGCCGCGGCAAACGGCGAGGACGGGCAGGTCCCGCTCGAGCGCCGCCGCGAGGAGCGCGAGCTCGGCCCGATCGCGGTCGGGCCGCACGCCGTCCGTGGCCGCGTGCCGCTCCGCTCCGTACGTCGCCGGGTCGAGATCGGAGCCGCCGGAGAAGAGCAGCCCGTCGAGCGCGCTCACCGTCTCCTCCACGCCCACGTCACTCGGAGGCACGAGCAGCGGCCGCCCGCCCGCCCGCTCGATCGCCCGCACGTACGCCAGTGGGATGAGCGCCGCCGGCGCCGTCCACACGCCCCACCGCGCCTCCTCCTCCGCGTACGCCGTGATGCCGACGACCGGCCTCTCGCCTGCGCTCATCCCCGCTCGAACATCCGCTCGCGCTCGTAGCAGGTGACGACCTCGTCGAAGAGCCGCAGCTCCGTGCGCGCGTAGTTGAGATAGTGGTCGACCACCTCGTCGCCGAGGACGCCCCGCGCCATCGTGCCCGCCTCGAGCGCGACGATCGCCTCGCGCAACGAATGGGGGAAGCGCTCGGCCTCCGACTCGTAGGCGTTGCCCTCGAGCGGCGGCGGCAGCTCGAGCTCGTGCTCGATCCCGTAGAGGCCGGCCGCCAGGAGCGCCGCGAAGGCGAGGTATGGGTTCGCGTCCGCGCCGGGGATTCGCGTCTCGGCGCGAAGCGCGCTGCCACGGCCCACGATGCGGAATCCGCAGGTGCGGTTGTCGCGCCCCCACGCGAGCGTCGTCGGCGCCCAGCTCCCGGCCACGTAGCGCTTGTACGAGTTGACTGTCGGCGCCACGAAGATCGCCAGCTCGCCGAGGCACGCGATCTGTCCGGCCAGGAACTGCTTGAACACGTCGGACTCGCCCTCGAACGCGCTCTCGTCCCCGCGCCAGAGGCTCGAGTGGATGTGGCACGAGCTGCCGATCCACGCGTGGTCGGGCTTGGCCATGAACGTGAGCGAGCACCCGTTCAGGTGCGCGATCTCCTTCGCGCCGTTCTTGTAGACGACGTGGTTGTCAGCCGTCGTGACGGCATCCGCGTAGCGGAAGTTGATCTCCTGCTGGCCGGGCCAGGCCTCGCCCTTCGAGGTCTCGACGCGGATCCCGGCTCCCTGCATGCCGTTGCGGATCTGGCGAATCAGCGGCTCGTCGTACGTCGTCGCGAGGACGTGGTAGTCGAGGATGTAGGGCACGGACGGAGTCAGCCCGCGGTAGTGCCGGCGGTGCGCCTCCTCGAAGGACTCCCGGAAGAGGTAGAACTCGAGCTCGGAGCCGAACATCGCCGTGTAGCCGAGCTCGGCCGCACGCTCCACCTGGCGCTTCAGCACCTGCCGCGGCGAGGGCGCGACGGGAGAGCCGTCGTGCCACTCGACGTCACAGAGGACGAGCGCCGTCGCCTCGAGCCACGGCGTGCGCCGAAGCGTCGCGAGGTCGGGTACGAGCCGGAAGTCGCCGTACCCTCGCTCCCAGCTCGCGAGCTCGTAGCCGGGCACGGGCTCCATCTCCATGTCGAGCGCGAGCAGGTAGTTGCAACCCTCGACCCCGTGCTCCACCGCGTCCTGGACGAAGAACTCCGCGTGTAGGCGCTTCCCCAGCAGCCGGCCCTGCATGTCGGTGAAGGCGACGACGACCGTGTCGAACGAGCCGTCCTCGACCCCGCTCCGCAAGTCGGCGAGCGTCAGCACCGCGTGATCTTACTTCGGGCGGTGCGCTTGACAGCGCCTGGAGAAGAAGTCGTAAATAGCGCACCAGGAAAACGATCTGCGAGCGAAAGGACGCGGCGATGACGACCGGAGCGTCCGTGCCGGAGCGGCACCATTCAGACGACGAGGGCCTGCTGCATCGCCTCGGCTACGCGCAAGAGCTCCTCCGCTCGATGCCCGCCGGCGGCCTCTACTACTGGGCCTCTCGACTCGGCAGCCCGGCCTGAGGCTAGTTCACGGGTTGGTTCAACCTGCTCGGCCAGATCGCCGTCACGGCGGCGATCGGCTACGGCGCGGCCATTTTCACCACCTCGCTCC
>JBBSIG010000092.1:0-9265 GCA_038232215.1 Gaiellales bacterium
CCTGTCCAGGCGCGGCCGTCTCTCGAGCAGGACTCTCGAGGCCATGACCGCCAGCGTGGCGGCGTTGGCGAGCGGTAGCGGCGCGGTCGGGCGGGGTCCCCACAGATTCGGCCCGCCGCGGCGCCACCAGAGGATGCTCGCCAGCAGCCAGGCCGTCGACGACGTCGCAGCGGAGGCCAGAGCCGGCCGGCGCAAGCCTGGCACCCGCGCCACGGCGACCGCGACCGCGGCGTCGACGGGTGCGAAGACGGGGAAGGTATAGAGACACTGGCCGAAGCTCGTCGCGACTCCCTTCCCGCCGCGGAAGCGCGTCCAGGGCGGGAAGCAGTGTCCGGCGACCGCCGCCACTCCGGCCACGTGCGCGCCGTTGCAATCGGCGAGGCGCCGTCCCACCGCGCACGCCGCGATCCCCTTTCCGACGTCGGCGCCGATCGCGAGGCCCCCGGCCCTGCGCCCGAGCAGCCGCAGGACGTTCATGCCCCCCGGGTTCCCGCTTCCGGCCAGACGGAGATCGAGCGTGCCGCCGCTCGCGAGGCGCGCGACGACGGACGCTGCGGGACTGCTGCCCGCCAGGTACCCGGCGGCGGCGGCGGAGACCAGCCTGAGCGTGCGTCGCGTCACCGGCCTCGAGTTGGGGGTTCCTGCGATGCGTACCAGGCTACTCGCTGCCTTCGCCCCGGTGGCCGTCCGCGCCCGCCGCTGCCGGCGAGAACGGATTGCCGCTGCGAGCCGGGAGCCAGGGCCTCCTCGTCCGGAGCGCTGACTCTTGCCCCACAGCCGGCACGAATGCGTCACGTCTCGCCTGCTTTGCTGAAGGAATGACGACGGGCACGGAGCTCGTCATCGCGGCGGACGTGTTCGAGGACGGGAGCGGCGTTCCCTCGAGCCTGCAGAGCCTCGGCGCTCGCGTCGAGATCGAGCCGCTCCCGGCGGGCGACTACCGGATTCAAGGCGGTGCGCTCGTCGAGCGGAAGACGGTTGCCGACCTGCACGGCTCACTCGCGCGCGGGCGACTCTGGGCCCAGGTCGGCCGGATTCGCGATACCGCCGTCCTGCCGTTCCTCTTCGTCGAGGGAGACGACCTCGACGGCGGCCCCCGTCACCCGAACGCGATCAGGGGCTGTCTACTCGCGATCGCCGACCTCGGCATCGCGGTCGTTCGCACTCGCGATCCCGACGACACCGCGCTCTGGCTGCACCGGCTCGCAATCAGGCAGGAGCGGCGAAGCTCGGGCGCGCGGCCCGCGGAGCGCCGGGTCCGGCCGCCCCCCGGCGTCACCGCCCTGATCGGCATTCCCGGCATCTCCGAGGCCACCGCTCGCGCGCTGATCGAGCGCTTCGGTACCGTGGAGCAGCTGCTCGCGGCAGGGCCGGAGCACTGGGCCGACGTCGACGGCGTGGGGCCGGTGCGCGCCCACGCGCTCGCGGCGGCGCTCCTCCGCTGAGCCCGGTCGTGCCTCGCGCGTGCGGGCTATTCGAGGAGCGGCGCAGAGCGGCGGAAGCGACGGCCGCCGCTCTGCGCCCAGCAGTGAGAGTCAGGCCCGGCTGGAGCGCGCCCGGAAGGCGGAGTCCAACCAGGGGCCGCCGCGAAAGCCGTGACCGTCGGGCCCTCCCGTGCGGTTGACCAGGTCGTCCACGTCCGACTGCAGCCGGGCGAGCAGCGTGGCCGCCTGCGCGGAGGTGAGACGGCCGTCGGCGACGGCCTGATCGAGGCGCTTCTCGCCCGCGTCCACGATCGCCTGCTCGAGGCCCGCCACCGACTTGCCCTGCGCCTGGGCGATCTGGGCGAGCGACTTGCCCGCCTCGCGCTCAGTGCGCAGCTGCTCGGCCGTCAGGCCGAGGTAGCTCGTCACCGCCGTCAGGTCGTGGCCGAAGTGGCCGAAGCCGGGGCCGCCCCGGAAGCCACGAAAGCCAGGGCCGTCGGGCAGGCCCTGGGGGTCTGCCTGTACCACCGACGCGGCCGAGCCTCCCTGTGTCTGTGCGAGCGTCACCGCTCCACCGCCGGCGAGCGCGGCGCCTGCGACGGCCCCGACGAATACACGTCTCGAGATGTGCCTCATCGTGCGTTCTCCTCTCTTTCAGCCACCGTCCCACGCGCGGGTAAGGCCGGGCTGAGGATTGGCTAAGAGACTGCTTGAGGTGGCTCAGAGACGAGCGGTGTGCGGGGAGTACGACAGGGCCTCCGCCAGCGCCTGGCGAGAGTTGACGTTCAGCTTCCGGTAGACGCTGCGCAGGTGGTACTCGATCGTCTTCGGGCTGAGGAAGACTGCCGCCGCGGCTTCCCGGGTCGTCTTGCCCCCCGCGAGCAAGAGCGCGATCTGCAGCTCCTGCGGCGTCAGGTCGCCGAGCGTGGCCGGGTCGCGGCGGCGGGCGGTCTCACCGGTCGCGGCGAGCTCGGCGCCGGCCGCGTCGGCCCACGGAGACGGGCCGAGCCGGTCGAACGTCTCGAGCGCCCCGCGCAGCTGCTCCCGGGCGCGCACTCGTTGCCGCGCGCGCCTGAGCCTCCCGCCGTAGGCGAGCCGGGTGCGCGCCGTCTCGAACGCATCCGGCGTCTGCTCGTGCCAGCTGAGGGCCTCGGCAAAGGCGGGCTCGAAGTCGTCTGCCACGAGCGCCGTCGAGCGGGCCGACCGGGCGAGCGCCCACGGCTGCCCCTTCGCGCGTGCACGGGACGCATATCCCTCGGCGGCAGCCACGGCGTCGTCGAGGCGCCCGAGCCGGAGGTAGGCGTCGACGAGCGCGGGCCCGGGCGACATGTCGACGTCGTCGAAGCCGAGCTCGCCGGCGCGCGCCTCCTGGGCCTCGAGGTGCTCGACGGCGGCCGCCGGGCGGCCGAGCCCGAGCTCGAGCTCGCCGAGCGCCGTGTAGGTCCAGAGCTCGTAGAAGCCGACGGCGAGCTCGACGCAGAGCGTGGGGCTCTCGGCGGCGTGGGCTCGACAGTCGTCCTCCTTGCCCTGGCGGCCCTCGAGCCAGGCGAGGCCCGCGAGGGCGGCGGCGAGCTCCGTGCGCTGGCCCGTCTCGCGCGCGAGCCGGATCGTCTCGTGGAAGTCCGCCGATCAGCTCGGCTGCGCTCCCGTAGAGCTCGAAGGTGCCAAGGCAGGTCGGATCCTCGAGCTCGGGCCTCGCCGTCCTCGCCGACGCCTACCGGGCCGCTCTCCAGGCAGACTGCGCCCGGCGGGAGCAAAGGCCGGCGCGTGACGAGCGGACGCCGCAGCGCCAGCCACGAGAAGAGCTCGCCCTCGCCGTCGTCGGTCTCGCCGTCCCAGACGAGCTGCGGGATCTCGCACAGGGCGCCGAGCACCGCGTCAGGATCGCTCAGCCGCCAGCTCGCGCTCGCGGAGACGGCCGGATCGCCTTCGAGCGTGAAGAACAAAGGCGCGGCACGACGGTCGGGCGGCACGAAGCAGAGCAGCTCGCGTGCGCCGAGCCGCAGCGCCTGCTCGACACCGGCGCGATCCTCGGCGAGCCCGTGCGCGGCCGCGAGCCGCCGCAGCTCGTCGAGCAGCGCGGGCTCGTCCGCCGGTTCGTAGAAGCCGGCCGCGCCCCACAACGACGCCATCGGCCCACCGGCCATCACCCGGCAGAGCAGCACGTGCCAGCTCACCGGTGGAGTGGGAACCGGTGGCGCTGCTCGCCCTCCGTGGGCGCGACCCTCGCTCGGCCGACCGCCCACGCGAGCCGGGTCAGAGTGAGCGCGCCGAGCATCAGGCCGAAGTCGCGCAGCGCGATGTTGTAATACTCGGGCGGATCGTTCGTCAGCAAGTTTACGACGATCCCGCCCAGCCAGGCCGCGACGAGCGGAGCGCCGACCACGGGAGCGACCGCCACGAGGAGTCCAGCGGCGATCTCGACTCCGCCGACGAGATACATGAAATCCTGGGGGCTGCCCGGCACGATGTCGTTGATCCAACCGGCCAGGTAGTCGGGCCAGTGCACGGTCCAGTTGAAGAACTTGTCCATCCCGAACAGGATCGGCGCGATCGTGAACCCGACCCGCAGCAGCCAGAACGTCTGGAAAGCAGCGCGCCCCAAACCGTCACTTCGGTCCGCTGACGTTGCCATCTCCGACACCTCCGTTTTCGATAACCGCTCGATCCCTGACACCCACGTTCGTGTCGGTGACCGGCAACCGTCTTACGCCTGCAGCCGACGAGCAACGCACAACCGATCACCCCCGAAAGGGTCGTCACTCACGAGGGGCGGGGCTCCCAACCAACGACATGAGGCGGACGCCCGAGCAGCTGCACGAGGCGTCGCGGCTCGCGTCGGCTGGGCCGGCGGGCACATGTGCGCGAGCAGCTCTCGCATCGCCGCGCGGTCGAGGGGCTCCTCGTCGAGCGGCGCTTCGTAGCGGAGCTGGACGCCGAACGGGTAGAGCTAACGATGCCGTGCAGGTCCGAGGGTGGAGCGAGGTCCTGGTCGTCGAGCAGGTCGACCAGGAAGCGGATCCGAGTGCGTACGGGGGAAGTCGATTCCGTGTGCGGCGAGAACGGCCTTGATCAGCTTCTCAGCGGCTTGCTGTCCGTGGAAGCCGACGATCTCGTCGGGAACCTCGTCGAGCGCCTCCATGGCGCGTACGGCGGCGAGGTCCGCGTCGGCGCGCCGGAGGAAGGTACGGGCGCGCTCGCCCTCAGGTCGATTCATAGACGACGACGCCCTCGGCGAGCGCGTCGCGGACCACGTCGCCCGCGCGTTCCGGCTGCGCGGCCTCCTCATGGCTGACGACGAGCACCTCAGCGGGAACCCGCAGCGGACTCAGGGCCTCCTGGAGGCGGACGATCTCGCGGCGGTGGCTGAAGCCGTCCTGCTGGACGACCAGGAAATCGACGTCGCTCTCGGCGTCGGGCTCGCCTCGAGCGTAGGAGCCGAACAGGATCACGCGTGCGGGGTTGCGCGCCGCCCGGCCGAGCCGCTCGGCCGCCTCGCGAATAAGCGTCTCGGAGAGCTGCTCCACGGTTATGAGTGTACGGCTCGCTTGCTCGAGGGTTGCGGCCAGCTTCGCTCGTCGAGCCGCTTGGTCAGGTTGCGCGTCGCGCGGTGTCGCTCGCGGAGGCCGAGGACAAGCTCGTCGAAGGCGTGCCCTCGCCCCAAACGTGCATAGAGCGCCTGGGCCTTCTCGAGCCACTCGACGGCGCCGGCGTAGGTGTGGTTGTCGCTCGCGCGGATCGCCGGCTCGATCTGCGCCAGGTACACCTCGAGCGCGTCGCCGGGATGATCGCGCTCGCGGACGCGGGCGAGCGCAAGCCACAGGTCTCGACGGCAGCCTCCCTCTTTCGCCTCGCGCCAGGCCTGCTCGTGGTCCTGCTCCCAGAGCAGGGCGGCGACGAGCTCGGAACGGTCACCGGCGCGCGAGGCGGAGCGCCGGCCTGATCGGAGGAGGTCGCGGGCAGGCTCGCGCCAGGACTCCCATGTGCCGGCGTGTGAGGTGACCTTCGCGAGACGCTGGTAGGCATCGACGCGGCGCGACTGTTCGAGCGTCTCCCAGGCGAGCTGGGTCGCCTGGTCGTGTCGGCCTGAGTTGGCGTAACGCTCGCAGACGAAGTCGACCAGCCGCGGATCGGCCCGCTCGTCGAAGACAGCGAGGCCGCGCTCCGCCCACTTGATCGCCGCGTCGGCGCGCCCGGCAGCGAGGAGCTCCTCCGCGATCAGGAGGTAGCGGTACGGGCTCGACAAGTCGCGGCCGAGCACGGCGACGAGCGCGTCAACGTCGCCATCGGCTCATGCGAGGCACTCCATGATCTGCGCGAGCCGGAAGCGCCGCGAGCCCCACGCGCGGCTGCTGCCCGCGGCGAGCTCGGGCTCGCCGGCCCAGGCCGCCTCGGCCAGCTCGCGGTAGCACGCGATCCCCGGCTCGCCGAGGACGTCGGCGTAGCGCTCGACCGCGCCGAAGAACGTGTCCCATTCGCCCTCGACCTCCCACCGGAACAGCCGCTCGGCCAGCGCGCGCGGCTCGGGGCGCGCTTCGCGACAGGCGGCGAGGTGGAGCTCCTCGAGACGTTCCCTGACGGCGCCGAGCTCACCGCCCGAGTCGTCGACGTACTCGCAGGCCGCCTCGGCCCGACGGAGCGCATGCTCGCAGAAGGCGACGATCTCGGCGCCGTGACCGCTTCCGAGCTCGCTTTCGACGGCTGCAATCACTTCCTCCAGCGCCTGCACGAACCCGTACGCCTCGTTCCAGGCGACGAAGCCGCCGGGGTCGACGGCGACGTCGAAGGCATGCTCGAGCTGTCGAAAGCGTGCCGCGGCGTCCGTGCTCGCACCGGAGGTGAGGGCCAGCAGGCGCGCGTGCAGGTACTCGTCGTCTAGCGCCTCCTCGAGCAAGAGATCGGCGAGCGCCTCCGCGCCCAGCACCGCCAGCCGGTCGTGCAGCTCGCCCCGCGTCGGCGCGGCGGCCGGCTTGCCGGCCTCTCGACCTCGCTCCAGCCAGGCGAGCCCGACCGCCACGCAGTGCTTGCAGAACAGGCCCTCGCGGCCGACCGGGCACGTGCAGGAGCCGGCGAGCGCGCCGCCCGCGAGCTCGAGCCGCACGCGGTAGCGCTCCGCGCCCTGCACGCCGGCTTGGATCGACGACTCGTCCCACCGAAGCGACCCCACCGCGCCGGTCGCCGCGTACTCCTCGCCGCGCTCGAACGACCGTGCGCCGGCCAGACGCCGCAGCGTCTCGCCTGTCAACAACTCAGCCACGTTCGGTTCCACCTCGGCCGAATCTACGTGACCGGCGCGACGGACTCCTCTCCGGCTCGCGGCGTGCGCGAGAATCGCTCACGAGCGTAAGCATGAGGACGGAGGATCTCGAGCGACGCGTCATCGGTGCGGCCGAAGCGGCCCTGGTCGAGCGGCAGGCCGTCAGCACGCTCGACGTGCTCGTCGCTCTCGGCTGGCTGGCGCCCTCCCACGTCGCCGCCTGGCGCCAGGGGCGGATCGAGGCGCTCGAGGAGGCGCTGACCGTGAGCCCGGCGAAGCTCTCGGCCGCGCTGCTCCTGTTGGAGCGGTGGGCGCACCGCTGCGGCCTCTCGGTGAGCGAGACCGCGTACGTCGCGCGCACGGCCGACCGCCGGACGCTCCGCTTCAGCGAGAACCGTGACCCGGCCGTCGAGCGCGCCTACCGGACGCACTGGCTCTCGTCGGAGCTCTCTGCAGCCGCACGCGAGCGCCTGGCGCAGCGACAGAGCCGGCCGCCCGAGCTCGTCGTGATCGCGCCGCTCAAGGACTGGACGTGTACGGCGTGTGGGGGAACCGGCGACCTGCTGATCATGGACGCGGCCGGGCCGCTCTGCCTCGCCTGCGCCGACCTCGACCACCTCGTCTTCCTCCCCGTCGCGCGATGCCGCGCTCACCCGACGCGCGAAGCGCGCAAGCCGCCTGTCGGCAGTGGTGGTGCGCTTCAGCCGCGCCCGCAGGCGGTACGGCGGCAGGGCATCCTGGTCGAGGAGGACGCGCTCGAGCGGGCGGAGCAGGAGTGCCTGGCAGACGAGGAAGCGCGAGCGCGTCGGCGTCAACGGGATGCCGAGCGTCGCGGACGCGAGGACGCCGGCCTGCGCGAGCGTCTCACAGCAGAGATCGTCCGCCTGTTTCCGGGCTGTCCCGCGCCGCGCGCCGAGGCGATCGCCCGTCACAGCGCCGCGCGCAGCAGCGGACGCGTCGGCCGGAGCGCCGCCGGCCGTGCCCTCGACCCGGCCGCGGTCGAGCTCGCGGTCATCGCCTCCGTCCGGCACGAGGACACCCGCCTACGACGAGCTGCTGATGAGCGGGGTCGAGCGCGCCGAGGCGCGGGAGCGTGTCCGTGGCGAGGTCGAGCGGGTACTGGAGCGCTGGCGCCGCCGCTGACTCGACAGGCGAAGTAGGCTCGCGGCCCGATGGCGCGTACCTGGCTGTCGATCCGGGTCGATCTGGTGCACGGCCGCGGCGAGGATCTCTGGCCGCGGCCGGGACGGATCTTCGCCGCCGCGCGTCGTCACACGTTCGACCAACTTGCCGACGCGATCGACGACGCCTTCGCCCGCTGGGACCGGGGGCACCTGCACGACTTCACGCTCGCCGACGGGACGCGGCTGACCACGCCGTACATCGATTGGGAGGAGGCGGGGCCGGCGCTCGACGACCGCCGGACGACGCTCGCCCGGCTGCACGCGGGCGAACAGTTCGTGTACGTGTTCGACTTCGGCGACGACTGGACGCACCTATGCACGGTCGCCGCCGAGCGCATCGATCCACTCGACGAGCTCGGCGTCCTCCCCGGCGGGCCGCTCCCCTACTGGGGCTGGGGCGACATCCCCGACCAGTACGGCCGCTGCTGGGACGGCGACGACGGCGAGTCGCCTCTGCCTGAGAACCCCGGCCGGAGCGATCTGCCGCCGCTTCTGCCCTGGTGGGGGCCGCAGGAGCGCTGAGAACGTCAGTGACCACGATCGCGGCGCCCCGTCGGCGCCGCGCGAGTCAAGCCCCGAGGAGCGAGCCTTGCGCCTGGCGGAGCTCCGGGTGCGGCGGATGCCACCGGCGTACCGCCGCGTTGGCGTCGGCGCGCGCGCGGCGGCGCGCCGTCTCGGGGCCGTCCAGCTCGCACAGCCGTGCGAGCGCGGCGCGGCGCACGCCGGCCTGCGCGGTCTTCAGGCCACGCCGAACGAGGCTCCGCTGCCGGTTCTCATCGAGGGCGTCGGCTGCATCGAGGAGCCCGTGGATCAGCGCGTCGCGATGGCGCGGCTCGAGCCTCGAGGCGGCGCTCAGCAGGTCGTCGAGTTGCTCAGGATCGGCTCGCAGCGCACGTCGAGCCGCCCAGCGGCGCAGCGGCGGCTCGAGCGAGGGGCGGTGCTCGCCGAGCGCGTCCTCGTCGACCGTGCAGACGAGGCCGGCCCCGTCTCGGAGATCGACGTCGAGCCACTGCGGCGAGACCCAGGCGAGCGGGTAGGAGATCACGAGCTCGTCCGCGAGCAAGGACTCCGTCAGGTCATCCAGCTGGTCGTCGCTGAGCAGGCCGCTCTCCTCGATCCCGGCGATCAGCCTGGCGGTAACCCGATCCCAGCGGCGACACGTGCACAGCAGCAGCGCGACGAACGATGTCGGCAGGTCCCCGGCGCCTTGCACGTTGGCGAGCAGGTCGACGGCCTCCCTGTAGCGCGTGCTCGACCCCAAACCCCACGGCGAGGCCAGCAGCTGCCGACAGAGCTCCTCTGCGTCGCTGCCGGCGGCAAGCTCTTCAAGCGGCGCATCGTCGTCCCACAGCACGACGAGAGCGTAGAGCGGCTCCCGGACAACCCGGTGACGCCCGGAC
>JBBSIG010000093.1:0-9239 GCA_038232215.1 Gaiellales bacterium
AAGACGGGAGCGACGGGACTCGAACCCGCGACCTCCGGCGTGACAGGCCGGCGTTCTAACCAGCTGAACTACGCCCCCGAGGGCGATCGATTGTAGCGGTACGCTCGCGGGGTGACCCGCGTGGACTGGCTGGCGCTCGGGTTCGTGGCGATCACGGCACTCCTCGGTCTCCGCAAAGGGCTGATCGGAAGCGCCCTGTCGGTGGCGGGGATCGTCGCGGGGGCGATTCTCGGCGCTCGGCTGGCGCCGCACCTGCTCGCGGGTGGCTCGCGCTCGCCCTACACGCCGCTAGCCGCGCTCGCGGGAGCGACGGTGTGCGCGATCGTGTTCGAGTCGGTCGGCAGCGCGGTCGGCGGGCTCGTGCGAGGAGCGCTCAGGCTGCCGCCGCTCCGCGCGCTCGACTCCGCCGGCGGCTTCGTGCTCGGCGGCGTGGCCGGGGCGGCGATCGTCTGGGTGATCGGCGCCGCGGCGCTCCTGCTCCCGGGGCAGACCGGGCTGCGGCGCGGCGCCCAGCAGTCGGTCGTTCTGCGACAGCTCAACGCGATCGCGCCGCCCTCGACGTTCCTTCGCGCGCTGGCGCGCGTCGACCCGTTCCCGGCGATCGCGGGGCCTGCGGCGCCGGTGGAGGCGCCCGATCCCGCGCTGCTTCGGGCCCCCGGCGTGCGGACTGCCGCGCCCAGCATCGTCCGCGTTCTCGGAACGGCGTGCGGCCTTGCGATCGAGGGCTCGGGCTGGGTCGCCGGCCGCGGTCTCGTCGTCACGGCGGCGCACGTCGTCGCGGGCGAGCGGGACACGGAGGTGGAGCTGCTCGGCTCGACCGTCCGCCTGGATGCGCACGCGGTCGCCTTCGACCCGCAGAACGACGTCGCCGTCCTGCGCGTGCCGGGGATGACCGCTCCGGTGCTGCCGCTCGCCGACCCGAGCCCAGGCGAGCCCGTCGCCATCCTCGGCTATCCGGAGAACGGGCCATTCGCCGCCAGGCCGGGACGGATCGGCCGGACGACCGCCGTCCTCAGCGACGACGCCTACGGCCACGGACCCGTCAGGCGCACGATCACGAGCCTTCGCGGCGACGTGCGGCACGGCAACTCGGGCGGACCGGCAGTCGACGGCCTCGGACGGGTGCAGGTCACCGTCTTCGCGGCGCGGGTCGACTCGCGGGGCGGGTTCGGCGTGCCCGCGGAGATCGTCCGCCGCGCCCTGTCGCGCTCGCACGCGCGCGTGTCGACAGGGGAGTGCGCGCCCTAGGGACCGAGCAGCTCGAGCGCGGCCTCGGGCTGGCGGAACGGCGGGATCACGTACACGCCGGCAGCCTTCTCGCGCGCCTCGTCGAGCAGCTCGCGGGCCACCTCGAGCCCGACCTCCGGCGCCCGGGCGCCGGCCTGCCGGTACCGCTCCTGCACGGGCTCGGGGACGACGATCCCGGGTACCTCGTTGTGCAGTCGTAGGGCCAGCTCGTAGCTGCGGACGAAGAAGATCCCCACGAGTAGCGGGATGGGCCACGACCCGCCGAGCCGCTCGGCGAAGCGGTCGAGCAGGTCGAGGTCGAAGAGAGCCTGCGTCATCGCGAAGCGGGCGCCCGCCTCGAGCTTCTGCTCGAAGCGGCGCAGCTCGAGGTCGAGGTCGTCGGCAGACGGGTTGATCGCGACGCCGTAGAAGAAGGAGGTCGGGGCGTCGATCGTCTTGCCGGCGAAGGACTCCCCCCTGTTCAGGTGCTGCAGGACGCGGCAGAGGCCGATCGAGTCGACCTCGTAGACCCCGCTCGACTCGGCGTAGTCCCCGATGTCCGGAGGATCGCCGGTGACGGCGAGGACGTTCCGCACGCCGGCGGCGTGCGCGCCGAGAAGGACGCCCTCGAGCCCGATCACGGTCGTGTCGCGCGGAGTCAGGTGCGGAATCGTCTCGATCCCGCACGCCTGCTCGATCGCGACGGACGCCATCAGCGGGTTCATGCGCGCGCGCGCGTGCGCGTTGTCGTTGATGTCGACCCAGCCGACGCGCCCCGAGTCCTTGAGGCGTTGCGCGACCCCGAGCATGGCGTCGCTCCTGCCGCCCTTGGGCGGGTCGAGCTCCACCGAGACGACCCACTCTCCTGCTCGGAACGCCTGCGCGAGCCGGGTCTCGCTCGCCTGCTCGGCGGAGGCGACGATCAGCTCGCGCTCCGCCACCACGAGCGGCGCGCGCGGCTCGCGGTTCTCGTCGAGCGCCGAGCGGATGGCGGCGATCTCGGTGGGGGTGGTGCCGCAGCAGCCGCCGATCAGGCGGGCCCCCAGGCGGCGCGCGTGCGCCGCGAACTCGGCGAAGTACTCGGGCGTCGCGTGCGGGTAGATCACGCGTCCGCCGGCGAGGCTCGCGAGACCGATGTTCGGGAGCGCCGCGAGCGGCGGGCCGCCGTCGCCCATCTGCTCGAGCGCGGCGAGCGCCGCGTGGAGCCCGACACCGTGGTTCGCGCCGATCGCGGCAACGTCGAGCCCCTGCAGCCGCGCCGCCGCCTCGCCGGCCGAGACGCCCCGCAGCGTCTCGGCGTCCTCGTCGAAGCTGAGCATGGCCACGATCGGCAGGCTCGAGACCGTCCGTACCGCGTCGATCGCGAGCACGAGCTCGTCCAGGTCGAAGAACGTCTCGACCGAGAAGAGATCGACCCCGCGGCCCTCGAGCACCCGGGCCTGCTCCGCGAACACGCTCGCCCCGGCGGCGTCGCCACCGTTCTCGAGCTCCCCGAGGGGGCCGATCGAGCCGGCGATGAAGACGTCCCTGCCGCTCACCTCCCGCGCCTCTCGCGCGATGCGCACGCCGCTCGAGTTGATCCGCTCGAACTCGTCCTCGAGGTAGTGCGCGGCGAGCTTCGGCCGGTTGGCTCCGAACGTGTTCGTCTCGATCAGGTCGGCGCCCGCGCGGATGAAGCCGACGTGCAGCGAGACCACCGCCTCGGGCGCGCGGATGTTCGCCTCCTCCGGGCAGCGGAGCCGGGGCACGGCGCTCGAGATGAGCGCGCCCATGCCTCCGTCGGCGACGACCGCAGGGCTGTCGGCAAGCCGCTCGAGGAAGCCGGTGGCCATGCCCGAGACTCTAGACAGCGCGGCTACCGACCCCTCGCGAGCCTCACCCAGCGCGGGGGATGGCACCCCCCCAGAGCGGGTTAGTCAAGTACCCCAGTCAACCCACTTTGGGTGATGGATGAAACGGGGGGGCGCCGCGATAGTGGGTTCGAGAGCAAATGAGGGGCCCCGATGCGGCGGGGGCCTCTCACGGAAGGGCCCCGATGCGGCGGGGGCTCTTCCGGAGGACAGTTCTCTCGAGACCTGGAGCGGAGCCGGCGGCGGCTCCGCTCGGTCGTTTCCGCACTCAAGCTCCGTCGAGCCGGTGCCGAAGAGAGGGTAATTCTCCGCGTCGGAGGGACTGACGGCAATCGCTCCCGCAGGCTCGGGGAAGCGGGCGGCGGGCGCGAGCTCGCCGCCCTTCCGACTCACCCGTCGTGGAGGAGGCGCCCCTCCATCCCCCCTGCCACGGTGACCACCTGGCCGGTGACGTGGTCCGAGAGGCGGTCGGACGCGAGCACGACCTGGGCGGCCACGTCCTCGGGCATCGCCACCTTGCGGAGCGCCATCGTCCGGCTGATCCGTCCGACGAGGTGCGGGTCCGCGAGCGAGTCCCGGGTCAGAGGGGATTCCGTCCAGCCCGGGCATACCGCGTTCACACCGCGTTCACCCGGCCGCCCGGAGCGATGCGGACGATCTCGTTCTTCAGGCTGAGCAGCAGGCCGTGCACGATCGCCGACTTCGCTGCCGCGTAGTCGGCGTGGCCGGCCTCGCCGAACAGGCCCGCCGTCGAGCCGATCAGGACGAGGGCGAGGTCTCCGGCGTCCAGTTCGCAGCGCCCGTGAGCCGAACGAGCGCCCTGCCTCCTGCCGCGGGCCGGCCGGGCTGCCGCCGGCAGTCGCTCCCACCTCCGCGGACTCACGCAGCGACGATGCCGAGGCCCTGCACGAGCGTGAAGAAGGCACGCGCGAAGGGGCTCTCATCGGTGCGCGTGCGGACCTCTGTCCAATCGATCCGCTCGCGGAGCGACCGCGCGGGCTCGAGGACGCCCGTGTAGTCGGGCTCCTGCTCGGTGATCGCGAGCAGCTTCTGCACCAACACGTCCTCGAGCGACGCCACACGGATCCGCATGGCGAGGATCTCCCGCTCCTCGCCGCGGTCGATGATCTCGTCGCTGATGGGCCCGCTCGTCGGCTCGAAGATGAGGTCGACCATGACCTCGCCGTCGAAGGCCTTCACGAGCCAGTCCTCGGGCGGCTGCTCGATCCGGAGCCCCTGCCCCTCGAGAGCTTTCACCGCTCGCTCCACGTCGTCCGGCTTGACGAGGAAGTCGACGTCGTGCGAGCTCTCCGGCGCGCCGTAGGCCCATAGCGCGAGACCACCGCCGAGCAGGTAGGGCACCTCGGCATCCCGAAGCGCTGCGGCCACCCGTTTCATCGTCTCCGTCATCGCGCCGAACTCGGGCACGAGAGGCGCCGTTCCCGGAGCCGGCGCGCGTCAATCGTCTGTGAAGATGCGGGCGTGGAGGACAAGGTCCGGATCGCTGCCGCGGGGGACGTGCACGCCTCGGAGCCGAGTCGCGAGCGGCTGGCCGAGGCCTTTGCGGCCGTCGCCCCGGACGCCGACCTGATCCTCCTCGCCGGCGACCTGACGACGCACGGCGAGCCCGACCAGGCGGCCGTGCTCGCTGCGGCGTGCCGGCCGCTCGACGTGCCGGTCTTCGCCGTGCTCGGGAACCACGACCACCACGGCGCCCGTGGCGACGAGGTCTCGTCGGCGCTGCGAGAGGGGGGTGTCGTGATGCTCGACCGGGCGTTCGCGATCTGCGAGCTCGACGGGGCGGAGATCGGGATCGTCGGGACGAAGGGCTTCGTCGGCGGCTTCGCAGGCTCCGCGCTGCCGGACTTCGGCGAGCCGCTCCTTCGTCAGGTGTACGCCGAGACCACCGCCGAGGTGGAGGCGATCGAGCACGGGCTCCAGGCCGTCGCGCACTGCGCCCTCCGCATCGTCCTGCTCCACTACGCGCCCGTGACCGAGACGATCGCGGGCGAGCCCGAGGGGATCTGGGCCTTTCTCGGCAGCGCTCGGCTCGCCGGCCCGATCGCGGAGCACCGTCCCGAGCTCGTCCTGCACGGCCACGCCCACGCCGGCAGCTTCAGCGGCGCGATCGGCACGACCCCCGTCTACAACGTCGCCGTGCACGTGACGGGAAAGGACTTCCACGTGTTCGAGCTCGACGTGGCTCGCCGGGAGCCGACGCGCGTAAGCTGAGCGGATGGCGACGGTCTCCCGACTCTCGATTGCGCCGGTGAAGGGGCTCGCGCTCGTGCATCCGGAGGAGGTCGTGCTGGAGCGCGAGGGCGTCGTCGAGAATCGCCGCTTCTATCTGATCGACGCGGAGGGCGAGCGCTTCGCGCTCCTCCGGTGGGGTCCTCTCGTGCAGGTCGGCGCCGAGTACGACGACGGCGCCGGGCGTCTGACGCTCCGCTTTCCGGACGGAGGCGTGACCGAGGGAGAGGTCGAGCTGGGCGAGGCGATCGTGACCGACTTCTACGGACGCTCCGTCCCGGGCCGCGTCGTCCGCGGGCCCTGGGAGGAGGCCCTCTCGGCGTTCGCGGAGAGACCGCTTCGGCTCGTTCGCTCCGACGAGCCGGGCGCGGCGGTGGATCGGCGCCGCGGCGCCGTCTCGGTCGTCTCCGACGCGTCGCTCGACGAGCTCGCGCGCCGGTCGGGCCGGGACGAGGTCGACGCCCGGCGCTTCCGGATGCTGATCGGGGTGGACGGTCTCGCGCCGCACGAGGAGGACACGTGGCTCGGGCGCAGGGTTCGGATCGGGGAGGCTCTCGTCGACCTGGTGGGCCGGGTGGCACGCTGCGCGATCACGACCCAGAGCCCGGACAGCGGCGAGCGCGACTTCGACACGCTGCGAGCGATCAAGGAGTACCGCGGCGTGCGTGACAAGGGCATCGACTTCGGAATCTTCGGGGAAGTGGTCGAGCCGGGTCGCGTGCGTGTGGGCGACGCGGCGGCTCCGGTCGAGCTCGCGCTGAGCCACGCCGACAACAAGTAGCGTCATTCGGAGTCAGAGGGAGAGCACCCCGTGCGAGGCCACTGCATGAAGACGACGTCACGATCATTGCTGCTCGCAGGGCTCGCGCTCGCACTCGCCACGTCCGCCTTCGGGGCGACGAACGGCGAGACCTCGTCCACCGCCTCTCTCGCCACCGGATCAGTGAGCTGTAACTCGGCCCGCATAGCCTTCATGGGCCCGCTGAGCGGCGACGCGAGCTTCGTCGGCACCGAGCAGCTGAGCTGGGCCAAGTACGCCGCCTCGACGCTCGACAAGCAGCTCAAGCTGAAGGTGCAGCTGCTGCAGGAGGACATCCAGTACGACTCGGCGCTCGCCCTGAAGGTCGGCAGGAAGTACGCCGCCGACCAGCGCGTGCTGGCGATCATCGGCCCGTCCACGAGCGGCGCGGTCGTGGCCACCGGCTCCATCTTCAAGGCGGCTCGCCTGGCGACGATCTCGCCCTCGGCCACCCGTACCAGCCTGACGAACGGCTCGATCCCCACCTTCTTCAGGATCCTGCCGAACGACGATGCGCAGGCGCCGAGCGATGCTGACTTCATCGCCAGGCACCTGAAGGCGAAGAAGGTCTACGTGATCGACGACCAGGGCTCGTACGGCGTCGAGCTGGCCGATTCGACGAGCGCGGCCCTGAAGCGGCTGAAGGTGTCCGTGACTCGCACCTCAGTCAGTCAGCAGGCCACCGATTTCACGTCGACGGTCGCGAAGATCCCGACCGAGACGGACGTCGTCTTCCTACCGTGGCTGCAGCCGGAACGGGCGCAGACCTTCGCCCAGCAGATGGGCGAACGATCGAAGCGGACCAAGATCTTCGGCTCGGACGGCGTCAACGATCCGGAGAAGTTCCAGGCGAAGGGTGCGTACGTCTCGAGCCCGACCCCGAACATCACCTGGATCCCCTCCTCGAAGGCGCTCGTGCAAGGCTGGCTGAAGGCGAATCCCGGTCAGAAGGTGGGCAGCTTCGGGCCGCCGACGTACGGCGCGGTGCAGGTGGCGCTGACCGCGATCCGGAACGCCTGCCGCGCGGGGAAGGGCAAGACGACGAGGGCCGCCGTCCTCGCCGAGGTCGCGAAGGTGAGGATCTCCCCGTGGATCCTCGGTAGGACGTTCGCGTTCGACAAGCGGCACGATCCGGTCGGCGCCAGGTTCGCCGTCTATCAGATCCAGCAGGACGGGAGCTACAGGCTCGTCAACTACTAGGAACTCCTGTCGCGGCACGGGAGCGGTTTGACTCATCCGCGGAGCCGGTGAAAGATTGGCGGGTGGCGACGTCGCAGGGCACAGTGCTGTCGGAGGGCGCCGTCGAGGCGCGACAGAGCCCCGGCGACACCGCTGCGACGAAGATCACGATCGACGCCTCCTCGGGCTGCGAGCGGCTCGAGCAGCGCGTGATCCGGTTCGCTCCCGGCCGCTCGCGGCCGCGGTCGCTCAACGGGCGGCAGGAGGTGCTGTACGTCGCGACCGGCAGCGGCACCGTCCACGTCGAGGGGGAGGCCCACGCGCTGGAGCCCGACACGGGCGTCTTCGTCGCGCCGGGAGAGGCGTACGAGATCGAGAACCCGGGGCCCGGCGAGCTGCTCGTCGTGTCGGTCGTGGCGCCCGAGTCGTCGGGCGTCGCGAGCGGTGAGCGGCGTGTCGTCGTCCGCTTCCGCGAGCAGCCCGTGCTGACCGCTGGAACGGACCGCGAGTTTCGCTACCTGATCAACCAGGACGCCGGCTGCTACGACGTGACGCAGTTCCTCGGGATCATCCCGCCGAGCCGCGCCCCGCTCCACAGTCACGTCTACGACGAGGTCGTCTACGTGGTCGAGGGCGAGGGAGTCCTGCATCTCGGCGAGGAGCACACGCCCATCCGCACGGGCTCCTGCTTCCACCTGCCTCCCGGGGTCGTTCACTGCGTGGAGAACAGCGGCACGGGCCCGATGCGGGTGCTCGGGGTCTTCCATCCCTCCGGCGACCCCGCCTCGCGCGCCTACGACGAGAGCAACAAGTAGAGGCGTTTCGGCGTCAAATGAGTGACACCGCCCGGGCGGCACCTGGGGCGGGAACCCACCAAGGAGGGCATCGCATGAAGAAAGCCATCGTCCTGACTCTCGCGCTCGTGGCGTTCGCCGTCCTGGCGGCGGCGACCGCGCTCGCGCGTCCGTCAGGTCCCGCCGCGGTCGCGGCCCCGGCAAGCTGCTCGGCGCCGGTGCTCGGTGTCGCCGCTCCGCTGACCGGGCCGGCGGCGTTCCTCGGGCAGGAGCAGCTGAGCTGGGTGCAGTTCGCGGCCTCCCGCTACAACAAGCAGCACACGACGAAGTTCAAGATCAAGCAGGGCGACACGCAGCTCTCGGCCTCCCTGGCCCGCACGGTCGGACGGCAGCTCGTGTCGGACAAGAGCGTGCTCGGCGTGATCGGGGCCTCGACGAGCCAGGGAGTCATCTCGAGCGCCGGTCTCTTCAAGAAGGCGGGGCTCGCATCGGTCTCCGGCTCGGCGACACGCACCGACCTGACGAGAGGGCAGTTCCCGACCTTCTTCCGCGTCGTTCCGAACGACTCGGTGCAGGCGCCGAACCTCGTCAACTACGCCACGAGCAAGCTCGGTGCGAAGAAGGTGGTCGTGATGGACTCGCAGGACGACTACTCGCTCGCCCTCGCGTCCGCCATGGGGCCGCTCTTCAGGAAGGAGGGAGTGGACGTGCAGCGGGAGTCGGTCGCGGCGACCGACACGGACTTCTCCTCGATCGTCTCGAAGGTGGGAGACGACGTGAAGGTGGTCGTGTTCGCGACCCAGACGGCGTCGGCCGCCCAGACGCTCTCGCAGCAGCTCCGTGAGCAGGGCAAGTCGGCGGTCGTGTTCGGCACGGACGGCGCCTACTCGCCGAGCCAGTACAAGCCGAAGCTCGGCTACGTGTCCTCGTTCGCGAACGACATCCGTTTCATCCGGGCCCAGCGCTCGCTCGTGGCCGCGTACGACAAGTTCTCGAAGGGCAAGACCTTCGGGACCTTCGGCCCGCCGAGCTACGTGGCCGCGACGGTGCTGATGGACGCGGTGCGGAAGTCCTGCGCGGACGGCAAGGTCACGCGCACGGAGGTGACGAGAAACGTCAAGAAGACGAACGCACCCTCGA
>JBBSIG010000094.1:0-9214 GCA_038232215.1 Gaiellales bacterium
CGCCGACACGATGATGCCCGAGGCCTTCGAGCACAGCGGCGCCTTCGTCGGGCTGGTGACGCTCGCCGGGTTCGCGTGTGCGTTCCTGCTCTCGACGCTCGAGTAGGCGGCGTGCGGCGTCCGGCGCCAGAAGACGAGGGCAAGCCAGCCGACGGGAGCGCCGGCGACGGGGAAGGTTCAGCGGCAGCAGGGTCGGTGAAGTTCGGACTACGAAGAAAGAGCGGAGCGCGCCTCGACACGCGCTCGAGCGATTGCGAGCCAGCGACTGAACGGGAGGAACGATGTCCACACTCGTCTCCGACTACATCCTCGAGCGTCTGACGAGCTGGGGCGTGCATCGCGTCTTCGGCTTCCCCGGAGTACGTCCAGGTCTGCATGGACGCGGCCCAGGCGCGGCACCTGGTCGATCGCGCTGTGCGGATCGCGCTCGCCGAGCGGACGGTCGCGACGCTCGTCGTTCCCGGCGACGTGCAGGAGCTCGAGGCGGTGCCGTCGCCGCCGCGCCAGCACGGCGCCGTCTTCTCGAGCGTCGGCTACGTCCGGCCTCGCGTTCTCCCTCCGGAGAGCGAGCTCGAGCGCGCAGCCTCGATTCTGAACGGCGGCGAGCGGGTTGCGATGCTCGTCGGGCAGGGCGCGGCCGGAGCCGCCGACGAGGTGGTCGAGACCGCCGAGCTGCTCGGTGCCGGCATCGCCAAGGCCTTGCTCGGGAAGGCCGCGATCCCTGACGATCTGCCCTTCGTCACGGGCTCGATCGGGCTCCTCGGCACGAGGCCGAGCTACGAGCTGATGGAGAGCTGCGACACGCTCCTGATGGTCGGCTCCAGCTTCCCGTACTCGGAGTGGCTGCCGAAAGAGGGGCAGGCGCGCGGGGTGCAGATCGACCTCGACCCGAAGATGATCGGGCTGCGCTACCCGATGGACGTGCACCTGGTCGGCGACGCGGCCGAGACGCTGCGCGCGTTGATCCCGCACCTGCGGCGGAAGGACGACCGCTCCTGGCGGGAGATGCTCGAGCGCGAGATCGAGGAGTGGTGGCGCGTCCTCGGGGAGCGGGCGATGCTCGACGGGGACCCGATCAACCCCCAACGCGTCGCGCACGAGCTGTCGGCGAGGCTGCCGGACGACTGCATCCTCTGTGCCGACTCCGGCTCCCTCGACGAACTGGTGGGCCCGCTACCTGAAGGTCAGACGCGGGATGATGGCGTCGCTCTCCGGCACGCTGGCCACGATGGGGCCCGCGGTGCCCTACGCGAACGCGGCCAAGCTCGCGTACCCCGACCGCCCGGTGATCGCGTTCAGCGGAGACGGTGCGGCGCAGATGATCGGCAACGCGGAGCTCGTGACCACGGCGAAGTACTGGCGCCGGTGGTCGAACCCGACCTTCGTCCTCTGCGTGTTCAAGAATCGGGACCTGAACCAGGTGACCTGGGAGCAGCGCGTCCTCGCCGGCGACCCGCGCTACGTCGTCTCGCAGGACGTCCCGGACTTCCCCTTCGCGCGCTACGCGGAGCTTCTCGGCCTGACCGGCGTCACGGTCGACGACCCGGAGGAGCTCGGGGACGCCTGGGAGCGGGTACTCGCGGCCGATCGGCCGGCTCTCCTGGAGGTCGTGGTCGACCCGGAGGTCCCGCCACTCCCACCGCACATCACCGTCACCCAGGCCGAGAAGATGGCCGAGGCGATGATCGAGGGCGACCCCGAGCGGGTGGGCGTGCTCGAGAAGTCGCTGCTCGGCAAGCTCGAGGAGCTCAAGGAATCGCTGCCGGGGCGAAGCTGATGGGGACCGCGCTCGCCACCGGGGTGGGGCAGGCGATCACGTCCGTCGCCGCCCGTGCGTTCACGGTTCCGACCGATGCGCCCGAATCGGACGGGACGATCAGCTGGGACTCGACGACGCTCGTCGTCTGCCAGCTGCAGGCGGGTGACGAGACCGGCCTCGGCTACAGCTACGCCGACGCGGGCGCGGCCGGCCTCATCGAGCGGAAGCTCGCTCCGCTGCTCGAGGGCGAGGACCCGTTCGCGATCGGCGCGCTGTGGCACGCGCTGGGCGCGGCCCTGCGAAACGTGGGCAGACCGGGGATCGGCTTCATGGCGCTCTCAGCGGTCGACATCGCACTCTGGGACCTGAAGGCGCGGCTCCTCGAGCTCCCGCTCGTCGCGCTCCTGCCGCGGGCCCGGGACGCCGCTCCGATCTACGGCAGCGGCGGCTTCACCTCGTACTCGCCAGCGCGGCTGCGCGAGCAGCTCGGTGGCTGGGTCGAGGAGGGGATCCCGCGCGTGAAGATGAAGGTCTCGCGCAATCCGGCCGACGATCCGGCGCGACTGACGGCGGTCCGCGAGGCGATCGGCCCGGAGACCGAGCTGCTCGTCGACTCGAACGGCGCGCTCACGCGCAAGCAGGCCCTGCTATGGGCGGACCGCTTCGCCGCCGAGTGGCAGGTGAGCTGGTACGAGGAGCCCGTCAGCTCGGCCGACCTCACCGGGCTGCGACTGCTGCGGGACCGGGCGCCGGCCGGCCTGGACATCGCGGCGGGCGAGTACGCCTTCGTGCCGGCGGACTTCCGCAACCTGATCGAGGCCGGAGCGGTCGACTGCCTGCAGGCCGACGCCACCCGCTGCGGCGGGATCACCGGGTTCCTGCAGGCCGGCCACCTCGCCGCCGCGCACGAGCTCGACCTCTCCGGTCACACCGCGCCGCAGGTCCACGCGCACGCCTGCTGCGCCGTCCCCCGGCTCCGTCACCTCGAGTACTTCCACGATCACGTCCGGGTGGAACGACTCCTCTTCGACGGCGTCCTGGAGCCGGAAGGCGGCTGCCTCGTTCCGGACCGCTCGCGCCCGGGTCTCGGTCTGGCGCTCAAGGAGGCGGACGCTGCGGAGTACGAGGTGCGGACGTGACGCGCCTGACTCGCGCCGGCGGGATGGGCCTCCCGGCGAAGCGGACGCCGGCGCACTCCGGGGCGATCGACGTCCGTGAGCTCGCGCAGGAGCTGCACGCGCGCGTCAGCGGGGAGGTCCGCTTCGGCCGGGGGAGCCGCGCCCTCTATGCGACCGACGGCTCCAACTTCCGGCAGGTGCCGATCGGCGTCGTCGTCCCGAAGACGACGCACGACGTCGTGGCAACCCTCGCGGTGTGCCGCGAGCACGGCGCGCCGGTCGTCGCGCGCGGCGCCGGCACGAGCCTCTCCGGAGAGACCGTCAACGTCGCCGTCGTGATCGACTTCTCGAAGTACCTCCACGATCGGATCGAGATCGACGCCGAGCGCCGGCTCGCGCGCGTCCTCCCAGGTGTCATCCTCGACGACCTGCGGGGCCGGGCCGCCGAGCACGGTCTCACCTTCGGCCCCGACCCGTCGACGCACAGCCACTGCACGATCGGCGGGATGCTCGGGAACAACTCCTGCGGCATCCACTCGGTGATGGCGGCGCTCGCGGGCAACGGCGCGCGCACCTCCGACAACGTCGAGTCTCTCCGCGTCCTCACCTACGACGGGCTCGAGCTGGAGGTCGGCGAGACGCCGGACGACGAGCTCGAGGCGATCATCGGCGCAGGCGGACGGCGGGGCGAGATCTACCGCGCCCTCCGCGATCTGCGTGACCGCTACGCCGGTTTGATCCGCGAGCGGTTCCCGGACATCCCGCGCCGCGTGTCCGGCTACAACCTCGACGATCTGCTGCCCGAGAACGGCTTCCAGGTCGCCCGCGCGCTCGTCGGCAGCGAGGGAACCTGCGTCGCCGTCCTGGAGGCGACGCTGAAGTTGATTCCGAATCCGCAGGCTCGGAGCGTCGTCGCAGTCGGCTACGACAACGTCTTCTCCGCCGGCGACCACGTCCCGCTCGTCATGGCGCACGACCCGATCGGCTGCGAGGGGATGGACCGGCGGCTGCTGCTCGACGAGCGCCTGCTCGGCCTGCACCGGGAGGCTCTCCGGCTGCTGCCGGCCGCGGACAACCACGGGTGGCTCCTCGTCGAGTTCGGCGGCGACTCGCAGGAGGAGGCCGACGAGCGAGCGCGCGAGCTGATAGAGGCGCTGAAGCGAGACGAGGTGGTACCCGAGGACATTCGCCTCTACGCGGACCCGGACGAGCAGCGGAAGCTGTGGCAGGTACGCGAGGCCGGCCTGGCCGCGACCGCGTTTCCGCCCGCGGACCAAGACCACTGGCCGGGCTGGGAGGACTCCGCGGTGCCGCCGGAACGGGTCGGGCCGTATCTCCGCGACCTCGACGACCTGTTCGACAAGCACGGACTGCGAGCGGCGCTCTACGGCCATCTCGGTCAGGGCTGCGTCCACTGCCGGATCTCGTTCGACCTCGTGACGCCGCAGGGCCTCGCGACCTATCGCTCGTTCATGGAGGAGGCGGCCGATCTCGTCGTCTCCTACGGCGGCTCGCTGTCGGGCGAGCACGGCGACGGTCAGCAACGGGCCGAGCTCCTGCCGAGGATGTACGGCCCGGAGCTCGTCGAGGCGTTTCGCGAGTTCAAGCGGATCTGGGACCCCCAGTGGAAGATGAACCCGGGCAAGGTCGTCGACCCGCATCGCTTCGACGAGGATCTCCGGCTCGGCGCCGACTACCACCCCGCTCACCCGGAGACGCACTTCGCCTACCGTGAGGATCACGGCGACTTCGCCCATGCCGCCTTGCGCTGCGTCGGCGTCGGCAAGTGCCGCGTCGAAGGGGGCCAGGTGATGTGCCCCAGCTACATGGTGACCCGCGAGGAGAAGCACACCACACGCGGCCGCGCACGGCTGCTCTACGAGATGCTGCAGGGCGAGGTCATCGAAGACGGCTGGCGTAGCGAAGAGGTGAAGGAGGCGCTCGATCTCTGCCTCGCGTGCAAGGGCTGCACGAACGACTGTCCGGTCAACGTGGACATGCCGACCTACAAGGCCGAGTTCCTCTCGCACTACTACGACAGGCGCCTCCGACCCCGCCACGCGTACGCCTTCGGCCTGATCGACCAGGCCTCCCGGGTCGCCTCACGGGCGCCGTCGCTCGTCAACCTCGCGACGAGTACTCCACCGTTCTCGAGCCTGATGAAGCTCGCGGCGGGCATGTCGCCGCGCCGCCGGTTCCCGCAGTATGCGCCCCAGACGCTGAAGGCCTGGTTCGCCGACCGCGGCGAGCGCAACGTCGGCGCCCCGCGCGTCATCCTCTGGCCGGACACCTTCAACAACTTCTTCCACGTCTCCGTGGGCATCGCCGCCGTCGAGGCACTCGAGCACGCCGGCTACCACGTGACGATGCCGGGCATCCATCTCTGCTGCGGTCGGCCGCTGTACGACTACGGCTTCCTGGGGCTGGCCAAGTCGTACCTCGGCAAGATCCTCGACGAGCTTCGCGACGATGTCCGCGCGGGAGTCGCGATCGTGGCTGTCGAGCCCAGCTGCGCCGCGGTCTTCAAGGACGAGTTGCGGAAGCTGTTCCCGGACGACGAGGACGCGCGCCGGCTGGCCGGGCAGGTCTACCACTTCAGCGACTTCTTCGAGCAGGTGGCCGGCGACTACGAGCCGCCGCAGCTCGAGCGCCGCGCCCTGGTGCACGGCCACTGCCACCACAAGGCGACAGGAGGCCTGGAGGGCGAGCTCTCGCTACTGCGGCGACTCGGGCTCGACCTCGACGCGCCCGAGAGCGGCTGTTGCGGGATGGCCGGCTCGTTCGGGTTCGAGGCCGGTCACTACGACGTCTCGCTCGCCTGCGGAGAGCGGGTCCTGCTCCCGAAGGTGCGCGAAATCTCGGACGACACGCTGATCGTCGCCAACGGCTTCTCGTGCAAGACACAGATCGAGCAGGGCGGCACCGGCAGGCGCGCGCTGCACGTGGCGGAGGTGATGAAGCTCGCGCGGGAGCGTCCGTCGTCGCCGGGCCGGCCGGAGGAGCTGCTCCCGCCCGCGCCCGCTCCGGCTTCGGGGCGCGCGCCGCTCGCCGCACTGTCCGGTGTCGCGCTCGTGGCCGGCGCGGCCGCGTGGTGGTCGAAGGAGAGGAGAAGCAGATGAGGTCGAAAGAGCTGACGAGCGGCTCGCTGCGTACGGTGGTACTGATCTTCGACCAGGGAGACGAGGTCGTGAGCGAGCTCTCCCGCTTCGCGCAAGAGGCCGGGCTGACGGCCGCGAGCTTCCGCGGTATCGGCGCGTTCAGCGACGTCGTCCTCGGCTACTTCGACTGGGAGCAGAAGGAGTACCGGCGCATTCCGCTCGACGAGCAGGTCGAGGTGACCGGTCTCCTGGGCGACATCGCGGTCGAGGGTGTGACGCCGAAGGTGCACGCCCACGTCGTCGTGGGCCGCTCCGATGGCACGGCGGCGGCAGGGCACCTCCTCGAGGCGCACGTGCGACCGACGCTCGAGATGGTGCTGGAGGAGACTCCGGCGGAGCTCCGGAAGCGTCACGACCCCGAGACCGGCCTCGCCCTGATCGATGTCGACGCGTAGCCCCGGGGCCCCGCTGTGACGGACTCGCAGAGCGGCCGGAGCGACGAGCGGACGCTCGCGGCCACCGGCGTGACGCTCCTCGCGCTGCTCGTCAACATCGGCCTGACGATCGGATTCGGCTTGCACGCCGGGATCTGGTGGCGGATCGCCGCAGCCATCCTCGTACCGATCGCCCTGGTGCTGCTGATCGCCGTCGGCAGCCGACGAGGCGACGTCCTGGTCCGGCTCACGCGCTGGGCGACCCGCTACGGCGAAAAACCCCTGCAGTCTCGATGAGGCGACGCCTCCCCCACCCGAGGGCGGCGTCGTACGTGCCCGGACACCGCGAAGCGGAGGTGTGAGCGATGCCGTTCGACCAGTACCACGAGCCGCCGGAGGAGCTACCGCAGGAGACGCGTACCCTGGCGCGCATGCTGATCTCGCTCGTCGAGGAGACGGAGGCGATCGACTGGTACGAGCAGCGGCTCGCGGTCGAGCAAGACGCGGAGGCGCGGGCGATCATGGAGAACGCGCAGCACGAGGAATTCAAGCACTTCGCGATGGACCTCGAGTTCCTGCTCCGGCGCAAGCCGGTCTGGCGCGAGATCTGCGCCGGCATCCTGTTCCGGGAGGGAGACATCGTCGAGCGAGGCGAGGCCGCCGAAGAAGACGCGACGTAGAGCTGGTCGTTAGATGCCGAGCCGCTCGAGCAGCGCCTCGTCGCGCCGCCAGCGGGGCCGCACCTTGACGCTCAGCTCGAGGAAGACCGTGCGCCCGAGCACGCCCTCGATCTCCGGGCGGGCCCGCGTGCCGATCTCGCGGATCATCGAGCCGCCCTTGCCGACGAGGATCTGCTTCTGCGACTCCGTCTCGACGAGCACGCTCGCGCGGACCACCTTCTCCTCGAGCTCCTCCACCTCGACCGTGACCGCGTGCGGGACCTCCTCCTTCGTCAGACGGAGCGCCTGCTCGCGCACGAGCTCGGCGACCCGCTCGCCGGGCGGCAGGTCGGTGCGCTGCTCGGCCGGGAAGTAGGCGGGCCCCTCGGGCAGGAGCCCGACGAGCTCCTCGCGGAGCGCCCCCATGCCGTCGCCCGTCTTCGCGCTCACCGGGTGGAGGGCGTGGAAGTCGCCGAGCTGCGACGCCGTCTGCATCTGCGTCGCGACATGGCCGGCCTTCAGCCGGTCGACCTTGTTCAGCGCGATCACCACCGGTACGCCGAGCCCGAACACGCGCCGCGCGATGAAGCGATCGCCCGCCCCGATCCGCTCCCGCGCGCTCAGCACGAGCAGCACGGCGTCCACGCCCTCGAAGGCCGACTCGACGGTCCGCTGCATGCGCTCCGTGAGGGCGTCGAGCGGGCGCTGGAAGCCGGGCAGGTCCGCGAGCACGAGCTGCCAGCCCTCGCCGCTCGCAACGCCGAAGATGCGCCGGCGCGTCGTCTGCGGCTTGTCGGACACGATCGCCACCTTCTCGCCGCAGAGGGCGTTGACGAGCGTCGACTTGCCGACGTTCGGCCTGCCCGCGACGGCGACGAACCCCGACCTCACGTCACAGCTCGAACGTGTCCGGCAGCAGCTCGGCCGGCGCTCGCGTGACGACCTCGCCGGCCGCGCTCGGGTACGTGATCCGCTCGATCCGAAACTCGATCAGCCACTGTCGGCAGCCTCCGCACGGGGAGGTGCTGACGCCAATCGCCTCGAGCTCTCCCGGACGGAGCCCCTCGACGACGGCGCGCGAGAGCGCCGCCCGCTCCGCGCAGACCCCGAGCGGGTACGCGGCGTTCTCGACGTTCACGCCCTCGAGCACGCGGCCGTCCCGCGCGAGCACGGCGGCGCCGACGTGGAAGCGGGAGTAGGGCGCGTAGGCCCGCTCGGACACGGCCACCGCACGGTCATAGAGCTCCCGGTCGGTCACGTCAGGAGCTGGAAGAGGACGAGCGTGACGAGCGCGCCGATCAGGCCGCCATAGGTGACCTCGAGCAGCGAGTGGACGCCCGACTCGACCCGGGTCTGCGCGACCAAGAACGCCATCATCAGCATGATCGTCGAGATCAGGAAGCGGTGCCTCGTCTCGGCGAGGACGTAGGTCGCCGCCATCCAGCCCGCGAAGGCGAGGGCCGCGTGGCCCGAGGGCAGGCCGCCGCGAAGCGGCGTCCCTCGGCCCGTGTACGCCTTCGTCGCGACCACGACGATGACCGTGAGCACGAGCGCGATCAGCGTCAGGTCGACCGGCGCGTCCCGGACGCGCGCGAGCAGCCGCGAGCTCGGGTCCGAGAGCCGGCGCGCGAAGACGATGTACCCGACCGCGACCGAGGTCGCGGTGGCGATCAGGACGGCGCCGGCCGCGATGTCCTTGGCGAGCTTCGCCATCGGGTCGAACGAGGTCGTCGCGACGTCGATCGCGCTCTCGACGGCGGTGTTCAGCATCTCGGCGATCAGGACGAAGGCGATCGCGAGGAGCAGCGCGATCAGCTCGAGGTTCGTGACGCCGATCGCGAACGCGACCACGAGCACGATCGCCGCGATCGCGAAGTGGATCCGCATGTTCCGCTGTGTCCGGAGCACGTGGATGATGCCCTCGAAGGCGAAGTTGAAGCTCTCCAGCAGCGAGGGGCCGCGACGGGTGCTCACCTCGGCGCCCCCCGGAGCTCGAGCTCGCGGGTCGCCATGGCGACGCCGTGCTCGTCGCCGCGCAGGTGCAGGAGACCGTGCCCGAGCGGCTCGCGCCAGGCCTCACCCACCACCGGCGGGCAGCGAACGGCGTCGCCGAGCGCCCGTGGGAGGCCGACCGGCAGGTCGTCCC
>JBBSIG010000095.1:0-9194 GCA_038232215.1 Gaiellales bacterium
GCGAGCGTCCGCGCGAGCCCGCGGCTCATCGAGACGATCCCTCCCTTGCTCGCCGCGTAGACGACCGACCCGCCGAAGCCGCCCGTCCACCAGCCCTGCGAGGTGAAGTTGACGATGCGGCCGCCCCGGCCCTGCTCCCGGAAGAGGCGCGCGGCGCTTCGGTTCAGGAAGAACGTCGCCTTCAGGTTGACGTCGAGCTGGAAGTCCCAGTCCTCCTCGGTGACGTCGTCGATCGTCGCGCGGCGTCGCAGCACGGCCGCGAGGTGGGCGAGCGCATCCAGGCGACCGAACGCGTCGAGCGCTCGGCGCAGGAGCGGCTCCTGCCGGTCGAGCTGCGCGAGATCGGAGCCGACTGCGAGATGCCGCTCGGGCGACTCGAGCCCCTGCACGACCTCCGCGGCGGCTTCCTGGTGGAGGTCGACGGCGCAGACGCGCGCCCCGGCCGCGGCGAAGGCCTGCACCACCTCCCGGCCGATGCCTCCGGCCGCGCCGGTGACGACGACGCCGCGGTCCTCGAGCCCCGCCCCGATGCTCCAGCTCATGCCGCCAGATCCACCCGGTGACGGTCGATGTAGTCCTCGTCGAGCTCCCAGCCGAGCCCGGGCGCGTCCGAGAGCTCGATCGCGCCGTCGACGAGGGTCGGCCGGTTCGCGATCAGGTTCCACCAGATCGGGTCGCGATCCGGATGGAAGCACTCCACGTAGCCGCCGTGCGGAATCGAGCACAGGAGGTGGCTCGCGACCTGGGGCTCCTCGTGGTGCCCCATCGTGACGTCGAAGGCGAGCGCCATCGCGGCCACGCGCCGCCACTCCGTCGGCCCGCCCGACCAGGAGGCGTCGAAGTTGCACACGTCGATCGCACCCTCGACCATCAGGTCCCGGCAGCCGCCGGCGGAGAGCTCGCTCTGACCCGCGCAGACGCGCACGCCGGCGCCGTGGCGCACGTCGCGCATGGCGCGCCGGTCGTTGTCCCAGCGGCAGGGCTCCTCGAACCAGAGCAGGTCGCAGTCCGCCACGAGCCGCGCGAAGCGCAGCGCCTCCTGCGGGCTCCAGCCCTGGTTCGCGTCGGCCGCCAGCACGAAGTCGGGCCCGGCCGCACGGCGCGCCTCGCGGAAGCGGTCGGCGTCCTCCTCGGGGGTAAGTCCCCCAACCTTGAACTTCATTCCGGCCAGCCCTTTCTCGCGCAGCTCCTCGACCTCGGCCGCGATGTCGGCGTCCGCTCCGTAGTACCCGCCGATCGAGATCATCTCGATCCGGTTCCGGTAACCGCCCCAGAGCCGCCAGAGCGGCTGGCCGAGCGCCTTGCCGACTGCGTCCCAGATCGCCGTGTCGACGCAGGCCGAGGCCACGAGCCCGAGCCTGCGGTCGCGCAGGATGTCGAACGTGACCGGGCGGGCGACCTGCCAGCAGCGCTCGACCGAGAGCGCGTCCTGGCCGAGCAGGGGAGGACAGATCTCCTCTCTGACGATCCGGTCGATCTCCGCGAGGGCCGCGTCCTCGTCGCCCGCGTAGGCCTCGCCGACGATGCCCTCGTCCGTCACGACGCGCGTGATCACGGTCGAGCGGTGCGTCATCTGATAGCGGCTGCCGCGATAGACGCGGGCGAGCGGTACGCGGATCGGGATCGTCTCGATCGCCCTGATCGTCAGTCGCGGGACGGTGTGCGTCTGGACGGTCTCACGAGCGAGGCTCATCTCGTCCCTTCGGTGGCCCTGGTAACGGTTCCAGTACAGCTTACGACGATCCTCGGCCGGCTGTCAAACCGTCCAGTCGGTCTTCGCCTCGGGAAACGTGGGAGCGGACTCCGGAGCGTCGCGCGTATAGAGCATGAACGTCCGCCGGTACTCGATCACGACCTCGCCCCGCTGGTTGATCCCCCTGCAGCGCATCGAGACGATGCCGAGGCTCGGCTTCGACCTCGACTCGCGCTTCTCGAGGATCTCGCTCTCGGCCCAGAGCGTGTCCCCGACGAAGACCGGGTTCGGCAGCTTGATGTCGGTCCAGGCGAGGTTCGCGGGGGTGTGCTCGCTCGTGTCGGGCACCGACATCCCGGTGATCAGCGCGAGTGTGAACGTGCTGTTGACGACGATGCGGCCATGACGCGTCCCCTCGGCGTAGGGGGCGTTGAAGTGGATCTGGTTCGTGTTCATCGTCAGGCAGGTGAAGAGGAGGTTGTCCGTCTCGGTCACCGTCCTGCCGAAGCGGCTGCGGAAGACGTCGCCGACGTCCAGGTCGTCGTAGAAGCGGCCCCTCCAGATCTTCGGCGCCCGGTCCATCAGCGTCTCCCTTCGTGCTCGTCGAGGACTCTGCGGGCGCGCTTGACCACCGGCAGGTCGATCATCTCGCCTCCGAGCGAGACGGCGCCGAGGCCGCGGGCGAGCCCGTCCTCGTAGGCGGCGACGATCTCGCGCGCGCGGGCCACCTCCTCGTCGCGGGGCGCGAAGCCCCGGTTGACCGTCTCGATCTGCGCGGGGTGGATGCACGCCTTGCCGCGGAAGCCGAGCGAGCGCGCGCGCTCCACCTCGGCCGCGAGGCCGGCGGCGTCCCGAAAGTCTGCGTGGACGCCGTCGAAGGGGGCCCGGAGCCCGGCGGCGGCCGATTCGAGCACGACCTTCGAGCGCGCGAAGAGGATCTCGTGCCCGTCCCGGCGTGGCTCCAGGCCGAGCTCTGCCCCGAGGTCGATCGCGCCCAGGAAGAGAGCGGCGACGCGCGGCTGCGAGGCCAGCTCGAAGGAGGCGTGCAACCCGGCCGCGCTCTCGACGAGCGCGATCACGGGCGGGCCCGCCGGCCCGAGCTCCGCGACTGAGGCCGGGGTCGCCTTCGGGAGCACGAGCGCGTCGAGCTCGAGCTCCGCCGCGGTCTCGAGGTCGGCGTCGCTGCCCGGGTTCACCCGCAGCATCGTCAGGCAGCGCGTCGGCTGCGAGGCGAGGACCCGGGCCACGAGCGCGCGGGCCGCGTCTTTCTCGCCCGGGGCGACTCCGTCCTCGAGGTCGGCGACGACGGCGTCCGCCTCGGAGGCCAGCGCCTTCACGAGCTTGCGCTCGTCGCTGCCCGGCGCGAAGAGGAGGGAGCGGACGGATGAGAGGTCGGGGGCCGTGGGGACACTGTTTATATAAGGGCGCATGGCCCTGCCGCTCGCCGACCTCCGGATACTCGCCGTCGAGCAGTTCGGGGCGGGCCCCTGGGCCACGCTCCAGCTGGCCGACCTCGGTGCCGAGGTGATCAAGATCGAGGATCCGTCCGTGGGCGGCGACGTCGGGCGCTACGTGCCGCCGTACCAGGAGGGCGAGGACTCGCTCTTCTTCGAGACCTTCAACCGCAACAAGCTGAGCCTCTCTCTCGACCTGCGCCACGACGAGGCCCGCGGCGTCCTCGAGGACCTCGTCCGTCACTCGCACGTCGTCTTCTCGAACCTGCGCGGCGACCAGCCGGCGCGCCTCGGGCTGACTTTCGAGGCGCTCCGCGACGTGAACCCGCGCATCGTCTGCTGCTCGCTGTCCGGGTTCGGCACGACGGGGCCGCGCGTGGCCCAGGGCGGCTACGACTACGTGATGCAGGGCCTGGCCGGCTGGATGAGCCTGACCGGCGAGCCGGAGGGGCCGCCGACGAAGAGCGGCCTCTCGCTCGTCGACCTCTCGGCCGGATACGTGGCCGCGATCGCGATCCTGGCGGGCGTGAGGCGCGCCGAGCGCGAGGGGATCGGGTGCGACTGCGACATCTCGCTCCTCGAGACCGCGCTCGCCGAGCTGATGTACGTCGGCACGTGGGTCGCGAGCCGCGGGTACGCACCGCAACGGATGGCGCAGTCGGCCCACCCGTCGCTCGTCCCCTTCCAGAACGTCCCGACCGCCGACGGCTGGATCGTCGTGGCGGCGCCGAAGGAGAAGTTCTGGCGGGCGGTCTGCGAGGTGATCGAGCGGCCCGAGCTGGCCGCCGACGAGCGCTTCCGAGACTTCGCGGCGCGCGACCGCCACCGGGACGAGCTCGTCCCGCTGCTGAACGAGGCGTTCCGCAACCGGCCGAGCAGCGAGTGGCTCGAGCGCCTGACGGCCGCCGGCGTCCCGTGCGGGCCCGTGAACGACGTCGCCGGCGCGCTGAGGGACCCGCAGGTCGAGGCCCGCCGCGGCCTCGTCGAGTACGAGCATCCCCGTCTGGGGACGGTACGCGAGGTCGCGAGCCCGCTCCGAGTCGGGCCGGAGGAGCAGCCGCTGCGGCGGGCGCCGTTTCGGGGCGAGCACACCGAGCGCGTGCTCGTCGAGCTCTGTGGCTACTCGCGCGCGCGCGCGAGAGAGCTCGCGGCAGCCGGGACCTTCGGGCCCGATCGGACACGATAGGCCGGCACGCGAGTCGTCGTCGAAAGAGAGGTCTGCAGTGTCCGAGCCCCCGCTCAGCATCGTCGTCGACCGAGAGGCCTGCATCGGCTCGGGGAGCTGCGTGCTCGAGGCGTCGAGCACGTTCGACCTCGACGAGGAGAACGTTGCCGTCGTCCGCGACCCGGCGGGCGACGCGCTCGAGGACGTGCTCTCCGCCATGCGGCTCTGCCCGACGAGCGCGATCGAGGTGCGCCGCGGCGGCGAGCTTCTCGAGTAGAGCGGGAATGTCCGCGCCGCTGGAGGCCAGGCTGCTCGAGCGCCGCACCTCGAGCCCGGCGGCCGGAGCTGAGTACCGCACTATGATCGGCGCGTGCGAGTGCTCGTCGTCGGCGCCGGGCTGATGGGGTCGCAGATCGGCGTCGAGTACGCGCTGGGCGGTCACGACGTCACGCTCACGGCCCGGCGGCCCGCGGGCGTGGAGGAACGTGTCGACGCGGCGCTCGCGACCGTCGAGGCGTACGGCCTGGCGACCGCCGTCGAGGTGCGTGCGGCACGCGGACGAATCACTGTCGGCGTGAAGCCGGAGCCGGCCGGCTGGGCGATCGTCGTCGAGTCCGTGCCCGAGGAGCTCTCCCTGAAGGCGAGCGTCCTAGCCCCGGTCGCGGAGGCGTCCCCCGACGCGATCCTCGCCTCCAACGCCTCGTCCCTCAGCATCACGGAGCTCGGAGAGGGCGTCGGAGCCCCGGCGCGGACGATCGGCACCCACTACTGGAACCCGCCGCTCTTGATGCCGCTCGTGGAGGTGATTCCCGGAGCGGGGACCGACCCACTCGTCGTCGAGCGCGTACGGGAGGTCGTCCTGGCGCTCGGCAAGCGGCCGGTCCTGGTCGAGCGAGACGTCCCAGGCTTCATCTGGAACAGGCTGCAGTTCGCGCTCCTGCGCGAATGTCTCTGGCTCGTCGAGAACGGGGTCGCCTCGCCGGAGACGGTCGACGAGGTCGTTCGCTCGGGGCTCGCGCGGCGCTGGCGTCACGTCGGGCCGTTCCAGGCGGTCGCGCTCGGCGGCGTCGACACCTGGAACCGGGCCGGCGCCAACCTCGCGCCCGAGTTGTCCAACGAGCGGCAACTGCCCGACCTGCGTCAGTGGGCCGCCTCGAACGGCGACGCCCTCGCCGACCTGGCGCGGCAGCGCGATGCCGCGCTCGCGCGCGAGCTGATTGAGGAAGGCGGCGCTTGACGAGCGAGCTGCGCGTCGCTCGACGCCCGTGAGAGCCGTCGTCACGGGCGGGCTCGGCTTCGTCGGCCTCGCGCTCGCGCGACGCCTCGAGACCGCGGGCGCGTCGGTCGTTCTCTTCGACGCGGCCGGAGCGGCTCCGGCCGGGGCGAACGTCGTCCTCGGCGACGTCCGCGACGCCGGGGCCGTGGCGGAAGTCGTGCGCGGGGCGGACGCCGTCTTCCATCTCGCCTCGGTCGTGAGCGCGGGCGGCGAGCGTGATTTCGACCTCGCGCTGAGCGTGAACCTCGACGGCGGTCGCACCGTCCTCGAGGCGTGCCGGGCGCGGGGCGGCGGCGTACGGCTCGTGCTCGCCAGCACGCTCGCCGCGTTCGGCGGCGAGGCGATGCCCGAGACGGTCGCCGACGCGACGAAGCTGACGCCGCAGACGACGTACGGCGCGACGAAGGCAGTGTGCGAGCTGCTCGTCAACGACTACACGCGGAAGGGGTTCCTCGACGGGCGCACGGCCCGGCTGCCGACGGTCGTCGTCCGCCCGGGCCCACCCAACGACGCGGCGTCGAGCTTCGCGAGCGCCGTCTTCCGCGAGCCGCTCGCCGGCCGGGACTACGTGCTGCCCGTGGGACGCGACACGCGCCTGCCGGTGATCGGGACGCGGACGCTGGTCGAGTGCCTCGTTCGCCTCGCGGAGCTCCCGCGGGACTCCCTCGGAGACGATCGCGCGCTCAACCTGCCGAGCATCTCCGTCACGGTTGCAGAGATGCTCGAGGCACTCGGGCACGCCGGAGAGGGGCGGACGCTGGGACGCGTCGAGATCCGGCCCGATCCCTCCGTGGAGGCGATCGTGCGCACGTGGCCGGCCTACGCGACGTCGGAGCGCGCCGACCGGCTCGGCCTGCCCCGGGACGAGAGCCTCGAAGAAATCGTCGGCGAGTACGTCGAGGAGCACCTGAGCGAGCGCGCCACCTGACCGCGCGACCTCACCAAGTGACAGACTGTTACTAGGTGAGGCGGCTGGGCGCGGGAATCGGGCGCTCGGTCTTCCCGGAGCGCGTGGGCGCTGCGAGGGACGCCGCTTCGACAACCGCGATCGCCTCGCCGAACGCGTGCAGGAAGCGGTCGACGTGCTCCTCGCCCACGACGAGGGGCGGCGAGAGGCGGACGGTGTCGCTCTCCGGGCCGCAGACCGAGACGACGATCCGCTGCTCGAGGAGCTCGTCTCGCAGGCGGGCAGCGGTCCGCGCGGAGCCGAGGTCGACGCCGATCATCAGCCCTCGTCCCCGGACCTCCGAGACGGCGCCGGGGTGCTCCCCGGCGATCTGGCGCAGGCCGGCGAGGAGCGCGCTTCCTCGCTCGGCGGCGTTCGCGACCAGCTCCTCTCCCTCGAGGACGTCGAGCGTCGCGGCCGCGGCCGCGCACACGAGGGGGTTGCCGCCGAAGGTGGTGCCGTGGGCGCCGGGGGCCCACGCGTCGAGGAGCTCCGCCCGCCCGATCAGCGCGCCCATGGGTAGGCCGGACGCGATCCCCTTGCCGACCGTCATCAGGTCGGGCACGACGCCCGTGTGCTCGATCGCGAACATGCGTCCGGTGCGCCCGAAGCCCGACTGCACCTCGTCGGCGACGAGGAGGATCCCGTGCTCGTCGCAGAGCTCCCGCAGCGCGGGCAGGAAGCCGTCCGGCGGCACGACGTAGCCGCCCTCGCCGAGGACGGGCTCGACGATGAACGCGGCGATCCGATCCGGTGCGGCCTGCTCGAGCAGGAGGCGGTCGATCGCCTCGAGTGTCGGCCCCAGCTCGCGTCGCGGATACGGGACGATCGAGACGCCGGTCGCGAGCGGCTCGTGGCGGGACCGGAACGCGGCCTTCGACGTCGACACCGAGAGCGCCCCGAGCGTGCGGCCGTGGAAGGCGCCGCCGAAGGCGACGATCACGGGCCGGCCGCTGGCGTAGCGCGCGAGCTTGAGCGCCGCCTCGACCGCCTCCGTGCCGCTGTTCCCGAGGAAGAGCTTCGCGTCCGGGATGGGTACCAGGTCGCACAGTCGCTCGGCGTAGGCGCTCGAGCGCTCGACGTAGCCGACCGTGGAGACGTGCAAGAGTCGCCCTGCCTGCTCCCGGATCGCCTCCACGACACGCGGGTGACAGTGACCGGTGTTCGTCGCCCCGTAGCCCGAGACGAAGTCGAGGTAGCGCGTCCCGTCGGCGGCGACGAGCTCGACGCCCTCGCCGCTCGCGAGCTCGAGCGGCGTCGTCATCGCGAGCGCGCGCGAGAAGCGCTCCCCGAGCTCTGCGCGGCGCATGCTCACACCTTACGGCACCGGCCGACGATCAGGCGAGCCCGCAGAAGCGCACACTCGCCACCGCTACTGCCTGTGCACACGCGACGAGGTCGTCGATCGCGACGGACTCGTTGATCGTGTGCGCGACACCGAGATCGGGAGGTCCGAAGCAGATGCAGGGCGTGCCTCCGAAGCGGGTGAAGGTGGCGCCGTCGTGCCAGGAGTCCATGCCGGAGAAGCGCCCGGGCCGCCCGACGTCGGCGGTCGCACCGAGCACCGCCGCGACGATCGGCTCGTCGGCCGACACCTCGGTGGAGGGGACGTCGGTCGCCCACTCGATCGTTGGTGGATGCTCGGCGAGCCAGGGGTCCGCGGCAGCGGCGCGGCCGACCCACTCCGCGATCTCCTCCTCGACCGCCGTGCCCCAGCCGCCCTCGTCGGCGTGGGCGGGCAGATACGCGACGTGGTAGGCGATCCGGCAGGAGGCCGGGTAGCTGACGATCCACTCTCCGCCCTGGACGACCGTCGGGACGAGGTCGCCCGGCGACAGATGCGGGTGGCGGTGATCAGGCCGTTCGCGCCACTCGTCCTGCAGGCGGCGCAGCGCCTCGACGATCAGGGCTGCCTTCTCGATCGCGTTCACGGCGCCTCCCTCGCGCCAGTGCGGCTGCCCCACCCCTGCGTGCCCGGGTCGGCCGGAGACGGTGATGGTCGGCATCAGGCTGCCGCGGCAGGAGCCCCAGACGTCGAACCCCGAGGGCTCGGTGACGATGCCGGCGTCTGCGCGAACGCCGTGGGCGACGGCCGCGACGCCGCCCGCTCCTGTCGACTCCTCGTCGGTCACGGTGCAGAGGAGGAGGTCGCCGGCGAGGCGGACGCCGAGTCCCGCGAGCACCTCGGCCGCGAAGGTCATCGCCGCGACCCCGCCCTTCATGTCGCACGCGCCGCGCCCGTACAGCCTGCCCTTCCGAACATCGGGCTCGTTCGGGCCGGTCGTCCACTCCTCGCGCGGGGCGGAGGAGACGACGTCGACGTGACCGTTCAGGAGCAGGCTGCGGCCGTTTCCGGCTCCGGCGAAGCGGGCCGCAAGCTGGGGCCGTCCCTCGAAGCCGAGCCCGCCCGGAGGCACGAGGCGGCTGCCCACGACGTCCGCGCGGCTCGGCTCCCAGAGGTCCGTCTCGGCGCCGAGCCGCCTCAGTCGCCCGGCGAGATACTCCTGCAGCGCGGCTTCGTCGCGTGGGGGATCGTCCGGCTCCCGGGCGGTCGTGTCGAACCTGACGAGGTCGGAAGTAAGCTCGACGAGCTCCTCGCGCCTGGTCTCGACCTCGTCCGCGATCCGTTGCTCGAGCTCGCTCAGTGCCATCCCGTCTCC
>JBBSIG010000096.1:0-8978 GCA_038232215.1 Gaiellales bacterium
GCGTCTCTCACCTCGATCGAGCTCGCGAACGCCCTCACCGCCTGGTCGAAGCGGAGCTCGACCGAGGCGGGGGCCGAGTCGAGGCGCTTCCCGAAGCCGGGCTCGACGTGCCCGAGCGTCGCGTGGGCGGCCGCCCCGCCGGGAAACGCGAGTGCCAGCGCCGCGACTGCGACGACGCGTCTCATCGGTGCGGCTCCCCGGCGAGCGGCGAGAGGTGCCCGAACACGGGAGCGACGTCACGATCGCAGTAGAGGGCGACCGCGACGACGACGACCGTGAGCGCGAAGCCCGCGTTGAAGACGGCTGCGCGCGGCCGGAACGCCTTCCCGAGCGGGAACACCGCCGCCCCGAGCGCGATCCAGCCGAGCAGATGGTGGAGGAACGCCGAGCGCGCGAAGAACCAGCCGTTCTGCTCGTGGACGAGGAAGGCGAGGCCTGAGACCGCGAGCGCGAGGGACAGCGTCAGCGCCCAGAGGGGGCTCTGCAGCTTGCCGCGTACGACCGCGAGCTGCGCGGCGCCCGCGAGCATCATCACCTGGGCCCACGAGCCGTGCGCCAGCATGTGGATCGTCGAGCTCGTGAAGAAGACCATCACGGGCCAGAGCAGCAACCCCATCCCGAAGAGGACCCCGGGCCAGAGGTACGCCCGCCAGGCGCGGCGCTGCCAGACCGCCGTGCCGACGATCACCTCCGCGAGCAGGCAGAGCCCGAGGACGAGAAAACCCGTCGCGAACAGCCAGTGCACCATCTCCGCCGGGGGCTGCATCACTCCACCTCGAGGTCTTCGAGGAGGCCGGGCACGATCAGGAGGTGGAAGAGCAGGCCGACGGCGACGACCAGGAGCGGCGGCTCCACGGCGAGCCACCAGAAGCCCTGGTCGTGCGGGTGCAGAAGCGTGATCCGGTAGGGCTGCAGGACGGCCCAGACGACGCCCGCGAGCGCGGTCGCGGGGCCGAGCAGGCCGAGCGCCCGCGCACGTGCAGTCACACGCGTACGGGTACGGGCTCCTTCGAGTTGGGATGTGAGTTCCGCGTTCATCGTCCTCCAGACGGTCGAGAGTGGACGAGGCCCGCAGCGCCGATCGCCGGCCGCGGGCTACGCGGGCGCGGGCGGGGGACGGCTCTCGAACGCGAGCCCGAACAGCCTGCGGGGCGCGAGCCTCGCCTCGGACAGGCGGCGGGGTTGAGGGGCGAGCGGAGAGCCGGCCGCAAGGCTCCGCGCGTAGGCAGCGGCCGCGTCCGCGTACGACTCGTACTCCGCGAGCCAGCTCGCGACGGACCGATAGGCCACCGCGACGAAGACCGCGAGCACGGCGAAGACGGAGAGCGCCGAGGTGTGCAGCCAGGGCGCGAGCACGGGCCAGCGTCCGACCGAGAGCCGTTCCGCGTCCGTCTGGACGAGGTAGAAGAGCGAGGTGACCGAGAAGGAAGCCGCCCACAGGCGCGGCGAGAGCTCGAGCCGCACTCTGGGAGCAGTCGGCGCCCGGGCAGCGCCGAGCGTGTGCAGGAGAGCCCGCGCACTTCGCGCAGCCGCCCGAGCCTTGGCGAAGCGCCAGGCGACCGCGGCGAGCATCAGCGCCACGCCGATCTTCACGCCTCCCAGCAGGAACGGGTAGTAGTCCGCTCCCGCGTAGCTCGGCGGGGGAACGTGCCGGCCGATGTTGAGCTGATCGGTGAGGCTCCGTCCGAGGAGCTCCGCGACGAGCGCGAGCAGCGCGAACGCGCTGCACGCGGCCAGCCGGCGGTGATCCCGCGCCCGCTTCATGCACAGAGTGTGCCGCGCCTCGGCGGCCCTGGTCAATAGCTCGCCGGCCGGGCCGGGCTCCGAGCGCCGATGCCGTGGTCAGACGCGGGGGAGCCGGCTCGTCGAGACAGGTCGAGTGTGCCGACTCTCCCTCGATTTTTCCTCAGCCGCGCGGCGGGGCGGAATTCCAGGGTCTGACCCTGGAAGTTCGCCCTTCGGGACACGTTCAGTGTGTCGATTGTGTGCCGACGTTTCCCCCAACTCTCGCCACGCGCGCTCGGCGGCCCCATACTAGAGGCGGTTGTCCCGCTCGAGGAGGTCTCGCGATCGGTCACTACTCGGCTCGCCTGCGACGGAGCCGGCGGCTCCGCTGGCGCCTGCTCCGGCTCGGACTCGAGCTGCTCGGCGCGGCGCTCCTCGTGGCGGCCGTCGCGCTGGCCGTTACGCGGTAGCACCGCCGCGCGCTACGTCGGCGAGATCTCGAACACCTGCCGCTTCAGGAGCTTGCCGTACCGGACCTCCTCGCGGGCACCGAATCCCGGCCAGACGTACCAGCTGTAGAGGCCGGGGACGAGCCGATCGCGCCGGCCCTTGTAGCTCCACGTGGGGGAGAGGCTCACCTTGGTGGTCGCGGGCCACAGCTCGAGCACCTTCTTGGTGCCGCGGAAGAGCTGGACGTTGTAGTAGGTCGCCCTCGGAGCCGGCGCCCAGAGAAAGATGCGCGGGCCCGCCGGGACCGGGAGCGTCTCCCGCACCGGCTTCGGTGCGAGCTTCGGAGCAGCCTGCCGCTCGACGGGCCGCGCCGCGTCGCGGCCGGGCTTCCGGGCGGGGGTCTGCGCGAGCGTCGGCACCTGTTCCCGCACCGATCGACGGGGCTTCGGCGCGCGGGTTTTCGGCTCGCCCTTCGACCCAGTCGCACGCGGCGACGGCGTGAGCCCCGACCGCCCCCCGGCCGCGGGGCGCGTCCTCGAGCCGACCGTGCGGGCACGGTGCGCGGACGGCTCGGCGCCGCCTGCGAGCCTCGGAGAGTCGGACGAGGAGCCGAGTACCGGGCGGAGACCGAAGTAGCCGCCGAGGGCGCCGAGGACGAGGCCGACGGCGACGAGCTGGAGGGCGCGGCTCCGGGGTGCCGGCGGCGGAGCGAAGACGGGCGCGGGCGCGATCCGGCGGGCGGCGGCCGGCGGCGGCTCGGGCTCGGGCTCGGTTTCGCTCTCGGAGTCGGGCTCGCGCCGAGGTACGAGGACCGGCAGCGGTCGCGGAGCCGGCGGCGGCTCCGGCTCCGCCGTCTCCCACTCGACGGGCTCGAGCCGCAGCCGCCGCGGAGGCGGCGGAAGCGCCTCGGGCGTCTCTACGAGCTGCAGAGCCCGCTGGCTGCTCGGAACGAGTGAGGCGCTGGGTGGATCCATGACGCTCGGCGCGGGCGGGACGAAGCCCTCGCCGGGATCCGGTAGTCGCAGCCGGGCGAGCGGCCGCAGGTCGGGGGTGACGAGGACGAGCTCGGGGCTGATCGGCCCGAGCTCGGTCCCTTCGAGAGGTGCGTGGGTCTCAGCGCTCATGGGAGTGCAACTCGCCGGTGCCGTTCACTTCGACGCCGGCTCGTGATCTCCCTATCGGCCGGAAGGGGCCGGTTCACGAGAGAGGCGGGCACAAGGCCCGCCTCTCTCGTGCCAGGGGTGACCCGAGGCGCGCCTACGTGTGGCCCGCTCCGCCGCGAATCTTTCCACGCCAGGCGCCGGTGGCCTCGCCGCGGCCTTCGATCAGGTCCTTGAAACGCTCGAGGTCCACCTTCACGCGCACGTCGTCGGCGCCGACCGCGCTACCGAGCGTCTCGAGTAGACCCTCGGGGTCGTAGCTCATGTCGACCGCGACGCGTGTCCGGCTGCCGTCGATGGCCTCGAAGGACACGTCGCCGGAGCTCACCTTCCCGTCGGTCGAGCGCCAGGCGATGCGGCGGTCGGGCTCCTGATGGGTGATCTCGGCGTCCCACTCGTGGCGCTTGCCGCCGATCTCGGCGGCCCAGCGCAGGTGGGCGTCGTCGACCTGCCTCACCGACTCGACGCCCTTCATGAAGCGCGGAAACTCCTCGAACTGCGTCCACTGGTTGTACGCCGTCTGGATGGGGACGTCGACCTCGATCGACTCCTTGATGCTGGCCATGACTCCTCGTTCCCTCGACTGCGGGCACGAGGGCTCTACCCGCCGCGCGGGCGGACAAACGCCTGCCTCAGGGAGAGCGGGAATCCAGCTCGGCGGCGAGACGAGCGGCCTCCGGGGCCTTCTCGACGACGAGGTAGGAGCCGTGCCGGGCGACCACGTGCTCGACGTCCGGGACTTCGTGCCCGGGGACGACCGCGAACGTCGCGGGATTCGACCGTAGCTTCTCGTACGCGGCGTAGTCGAGCGAGAGCCGCTCGGTACACCTTTCGTCGCCGCACTCGCAGACGGCGGCGAGCTGATCGTTCGCTCCCCCACCGAAGCTGGTCTGCAGCTCCTGAACACGCTCGTTCACCTCCCGGAAGAGCGCCTCGTTCGCCACGATCCTCTGCTCACGCTCGTCCATTCGCCTATGGCCGCCCTTCCTCCAGCGACAGCTCCGCGAAGCGGTCCCAGCTCGCCGAGATCCGGTCGGCCATCGCCTTCTCCTGGGCGATGATCTCCGTCGCCGCCTGCGCGGTCTCGTCGTCACCGGCCCGCTGGGCGACGCGGCGTAGGAGCTCGTAGCTCGCGATCTCCAGGTGCTCAGTCGCGAACCCGTCCCGCGCGTTCCGTCCCGCCTTCTCGCCGCGCACGACGTCCAGCGGCAGCTTCGCGAGCGCGCCCAGGATGCCGCTCGCCTGCTTGAGCAGGGACGGCGAGGCACCGTGCGCCTGCAGCCGCTCCGCCATCCGGGCAGCGTGCTGCTCCGTCTCGCGCCTGTGCTGCTCGAGCTGCGCGACGATGTCCTCGTCGTCCGTCGTCTTGATCATGCCGTCGAGCATCCGGAGCACATTCTGCTCCATTGCGTGAGCCTCGTCGATGTGCTTCACGAGACGTGCTCTCAGTTCCGGGCTCATGCCCGCCTCCTCCGTGGTGGTCGTAAGCGGGAGCAGGCGGAAGCGCCCGAGCGCCCGTCCGAGCAGGACTGCCCGTCCCGCGTACGCGCCCTCCTCCGCCCGTTCCAGCACGTCGACGAGACCCGCGAGCGGCGCGCGGTAGTGCAGCTCGAGACCGCGCACGTCGAACCGCACGCCCGGAAGCTCCCCGAGAGCCGTCTCGCCGCCGGAACCCGAGATGCGCTTACGGACGCCGGTCAGCGGGGGCAGCAGTCCGCTGACGCGCTCGACCCTCCAGACGCCGTCGAGCTCGCTCACACGTGACAGGTTCCACCCGCCGCCGGAGCTAAACGCCGCCGAGGGGCCCGGCGCCGTCGGCCGCGCGGCAGACGAGCGCGAGCGGCTCGATCCCCGTCTCGGTGCGGTAGCGCGCAACCCCGTCGGCCAAGACCCGCTCGGCGTCCGGACGGCGGGCCAGAGCGACGACGCACCCGCCGAAGCCCGCGCCGGTCAGCCGGGCACCGAGCGCGCCTGCCTCCTCGAGCGCCGCCACGAGGGCGTCCAGCTCCGGCGTCGAGACTCCGAAGTCGTCTCGCAGGCTCGCGTGGCTCCCGGAGAGCAGCGGGCCGAGTGCCTCGGCGTCGCGGGAGCGGAGTGCCCGTGCCGCTTCCAGGACGCGGGCGTTCTCGGAGACCACGTGGCGGGCGCGGGGCTCGTCTGCGACCTGCTCGAGCGTCGCGTCACGGAGCGCTCGCAGCCCGAGGCGCCCGGCCGCCGACTCGCACGCCCGCCGGCGCTCGGCATACGCGGTCTCGCCCAGGGCGCGGGCGACGCCGCAGTGAGCGACGAGGATGGCCAGATCCTCGGGGAGCGGGATCGCCTCGACCGAGAGACTCCGACAGTCGATCAGGAGCGCGCGGCCCTCGCGCCCGGCGAGCGAGCTGAGCTGATCCATGATCCCGCACGGCACCCCCGTGGCGATCTGCTCCGCGCGCTGGCACGCGAGCGCGAGCTCAAGCGCGGAGAGCTCGAGCCCGGCGGCGTCACAGAGCGCGAGGGCGAGAGCGACCTCGAGCGCTGCGCTCGACGAGAGCCCCGAGCCGAGGGGCACGCTCGAGGAGACGGTCGCCTCGAGGCCGACGGCCGCCCGCCCGCGCTCGGCGAGCGCCCGCACGACGCCGGCGACGTAGGCTCCGAAGCCCTTGACGTCGTGCGGCTCCACCGTGCCGTCGGCCGGGAGCGCGACCTCGCCGGCCCGCTCGAGCGACCGCACGCGCACCGTCCCATCGGAGCGCGGCCGGGCTCGGACGACGCACTCGAGCTGGAGCGCGAGCGGCAGGACGAAGCCCTCGTTGTAGTCGGTGTGGTCGCCGATCAGGTTGACGCGCCCGGGAGCGCGGAACGCGCGTTCCCGGGCGCGTCTCACATCGCCCACTCGAGCGGCCGGGGCGGTCGGAAGTCGGAGCGGACGTCCACCGGCGCGCCGCGCTCCACCGACTCCTCGGCGGCGCAGAGAATCTCGACGACGTGAGCGGCGTGCTCGCCGCTCGTCCTGTGCGGGCGCCCCTCCGCGACGGCGTCCGCGAGCTCGCCGAGGGCCCGACTCCAGGCGATGCCGCGGTAGGGCTCTCTCACGAGCGTGACCCGCGCGTACTGCTCGCCCACGAGCGCGAGCTCGAGCCGCGAGTCGAACTCCCCCCAGCTCGCCAGATGGAGGCCGCCGAGGTCGCCGTGGAACTCGATTCCGCGCTGGTAGCTGTAGTGCTCGACGTAGAAGGTGGTCGTAAGGCGAACGACGACGCCGCTCTCGAGCTCGAGGACGGCGACGACGAGATCCGGACGCTCGAGGCGGAAGTGCTCGCCGGCTTGGGTGACGCGATCCGGGGAGACGAGGTGTGCGAGCGCGGTCACGCGTCTCACGGGGCCGAGGAACGCCGTCAGCAGCGTGAGCGGGTAGACGCCGACGTCGACGAGTGCCCCGACGGCGTGCAGACCGGCCGGCCTCGGGTGCCAGGACTCGATGCGACCCCAGTTGACCTCGGCGTAGGCGACGCGCACGGTCCCGACTGCTCCCTCTCGAAGCAGCTTCCACGCCGTCTGCTGCGCCTCGCCGAGCAGTGTCGAGGGGGAGCAGCTCAGGCAGAGACCGCGCGCGGCGGCGAGCTCGACGAGCGCCTTCGCCTCGTCGTAGCGGAGGGCGAGCGGCTTCTCGCTGTGCACGTGCCTCCCCGCCTCGAGCGCCGTGCGGGTCACCTCGGCGTGCGCGTGGGGCACGGTCAGGTTGACGACCGCCTCCACCGTGTCGTCGGCGAGAAGGGCCTCGAGCGAGGCATAGGTGGTGCCGCCGAATCGCGCCGTCAGCTCGGCGGCGCGTTCCGTCTCGACGTCCGTTGCGCCGGCGAGCTCGACGAGCGGCTCGGACTCGAGCGACTGCGCGTACTCGCGTGCGATCACCCCGCAGCCGACGAGCGCGAACCTCATCGCAACCAGCGCCGCAGGACGACGAGGAGCTCGGCGCAGTCCTCGCTCGGATCCTCGTGCTCGGGCTCGTGCTCGACCGCGATCGCGCCCGTGTACCCGATCTTCTGCAGGGCGCGCACGCACGCCTCGACCGGGACGCAGCCCCTGCCCCAGGCGCACGTCTCGTGCGCTCCCGGGGCGAGGACGTCCTTCAGATGGACGTGGAGAACGTGCTCGCCGAGCTCCTCGATCGCCCGCGCGGGGTCGTAGCCGTTCGTCGCCCACCAGCCGGTGTCGACCGTGACGCCGAGCGTGTTGCCGCCATCCTCGATTTTCGCGAGCAGCTCCTCCGGCGTCCGCTCGGGATGGTTCTCGATCGCGAGCCGCACGCCGCGCTCACGAAGAGCCGGCACGAGCGCGGTCGGCTGACCGGACGCACCGCCGCCGATGATCGTCGTCCCGAGGCCGAGCGCGAGGTCGCACGCCCGTTCCAGCTCGTCGGGGCCGATCCAGGCGGCCAAGCTGGAGACCTGGAGCTCGTGCCGCTCGAGCGCCTCGCGCGCGATCTCGAGGTGCTGGTCCGTCGCCCACTCCGGGCCGAGGTGCGCCCCCCAGAGGTCGATCGTGTCGAACCCCAGCGCCCGGATATCGGCGAGGAGCTCGTCGAGCCGCTCCGCGTAGGTCTCGAGCGGCCGGAAGTGCTCCTGCGTCATGCGGTCGCCGTGCCCCCAGCCGTGCATCGCGTAGCCCGTCTGGCGGGCGACGTAGTTCGCGCTCATGAACGAGATCCGGTTCGTCAAGGGCTCCTCCACTTCGTGGGGAGCGGCACGGCGCCCTCGCTCACAGCGACAGCACCTGTCCCGCGTCTCGCAGCTTCTGCTGGAGCGCCTCGACGTCCACGTCCTGGACGGCGACGCCGCGCCGCGCGGCCTGCGCGGCGGCGAGCCCGGCCGCCTGCCCGAGCAGCATCAGCGTCGGCTCCATCCGCACCGAGCCGGAGGCGACGTGGGAGGCGGACAGGCACACCGGCACCAGCAGGTTCTCGCAGTCGTCGCGCCGCGGCACGAGCGACCGGTACGGGATCGGGTACGGCGGCACGGCCACCGAGAGGTAGCCCTCGTTGAAGACGGCCGCGATGCGGACGTACTCGGGGAGGTACCGCCAGGTGCGCTCGACCTCGCGCACGTCGATGTTGTAGGAGCCGAGCGCCACGACGTCGGGCTCGGGGCGAGCGTCGAGCAGGTCGTGCTCGCGCAGGACGTACTCCCCGAGCAGCCGGCGCCCGTCACGCACGTAGAGCTGGTGCGGCCAGCCGTCCGTGTCGGCGAACTCGTCGGCGCACGGCCCCCAGCGTGCGAGCTCGGCCCGGATCCCGGCGGGCACGCCGTCGTCGTGCGCGAGGTAGTAGAGGAGGCCCCGCGTGTAGTCGAGGTGCGCCTCTTCGGATGCGAGCGCGCGCTGCCGCGTCACCCTCCGGATACTCGCGATTGCCGCCGTCGAGCAGGTTCAACGAGAAGGGCCCGATCGAGTTTACGTCGCACTTGCCCGCAGGGAGGAGGTCGGGGTGAAGCCCGAGGAGGTCCCGGGCCTCCAGCCGGTCGCCCGCTGCCTCGAGATAGCGACGCAGGAGCTCGAAGCGCGAGGGGTCGTACCCGGGCAGCGCCTCGAGCGGCAGCCTGTTCTCGGCCCGGTCGGTGAGACAGACGCGGAACCCGTACGCCTGGAGGCCGCCGTCCCCTTCCC
>JBBSIG010000097.1:0-8943 GCA_038232215.1 Gaiellales bacterium
CATCCGCTACCCGAAGGCGGCGTAACCATGTCCAGAAGACCGTCGGAGAGCCGTATGCGGGAAAACCGCACGTACGGATCGAAAGGGGGATGGGGAAACGTGGCCGCAGCACGGGCGACGCGCCCCTGACTACCAATGCCCGCCCGGCGACTCCACTTCGGCTTGGCCCTCTCCGCAGGGCTCGCGGCGCTCGTGACCGCCGTGGCGTCCGCTCACTCGGCGGCGCCCGAGCCACTTCTACGTACCTCCGGGCCCGTCCAGGAGCTGGCAGCCAACGCCGCCAACGTTGCGCTCACGGTCGGACGCACGAAGGCCGACTGCGACCACGCGCTGGTCTGGAACCCGCTCGAGCGCTCGGTCGTTCGGCTCGGAACCTCGCGACGCCCCTGCGCGCGGGTCAGCACGGGAGAGGGGCTCTACGGCCTCGCCCTGGCCGGGCGGCGCGCCGCTGGGGTCCACTACGTGGGCGGCAACGTTCGCGAGCTATCGGTGTTGACCAGCACGATCGGGCTGCCCCGGGCGACCACCCGCCTCTCGTTCTCGAGCTACGACCTCGACCTGTCGGCGGGCGACTTCGCCGGCGACGCTCGCGGCGGCGGCTCGCAGCTCGTCTTCGCCACCTGGCACGCCTGTACGACGGCGGAGGTCGGTACCTCACGGTGTCGGCCCGGGACGGTATCGGGTATCGACGCCGAGCGGCTCTGGCAGGTCACCGGCGGCGGCAAGAGGATGCTCGCCTCGGCGCAGGGGGAGCTGTCGGCGCTCGCCGTCGGCGGCGGACTGGTGGCCGCCCGCCGCGGCGACGGCTCGTTGGCTCTGCTTTCCGCCGACGGCTCCACGCGGCGCGTCTTTCGCTTTCGGCCGGGTGAGGCTCGAGCCGCCGTGCTGACGGCCCCAGCCGCCGGCCCGACGCTCGTGGTGCTCCGGAGGGACGCGGCGGGGGGCGACGCGCTGCTCGTCTACGACGTCGTCCGCGGCACCCTGGAGCGTACGTGGCGGCTTCCGGCCGCCCGGACGAGCGGGCCCGGGCAGTGCGGCGCGCCGCCCGACCTCTGCCCCGCCCGCCCGCCGGTGCTCCGGCTGGAAGACGTGGAGAGCGGCATCGCGGTCTACGTGCTCGGCCGCGACGTCCATCTGCTCCGCCTCTCGGACGGACGCGACGTGACCCTGGCCGCAGCCGGGGTGGGCACGGTGCACGCGCAGCTGGAGCCGGTCGGGCTCTGGTACTCCTACGCCGAGCCGAGCAGCACTCTGTCGGGCCGCGTCGCCTTCGTTCCGTTCCGCGACGTGCTCCGCCGGCTGGGGTAGGACGAGCTGTCTTCGCCCGGTGGGGGGGGCGTGTCCCGCCCCACCGCGCTCACCTCAATGGCACGAGGTGGAGCCGGCGTCCGAGAAGGTGCGGCCGCTCTCCGGGACGAACCGCCAGTCGTAGCTTCCCGGGCGCAGCGTCAGCCTGAGGACGCCGAACGTGTCGGCGTTCCTCACCTCGCTGTTCGGCTGGGCGGTGCCGAGGGGCTGATGAGCCTTGCCGCCCGTCCCGACGACGAACTCGCGGATCCCCCGCCCGTCCGGCTGCTGCGCGGGGTTCTGCGGCGCGAACCGCTCATAGATGTGATCGTGGGCGTTCAGCACGACGTCCGCTCCGGCGGAGTACAACGTCTTCCAGAGCGCGTCGTACGTCGCGTCGTTGCCGTGCTCGAGGCCCGAGGAGAAGCGCGGCCGGTGCCAGTAGGCGAGCGTGCAGGCGGCGGGGTGTGCGGCCAGATCCGCGGTCAGCCACTGCTGTTGCGGCGAGCCTGACGCGACGGAGAGCTCGGAGTTGAGAGCCACCAGGTGCCAGGTGCCGACGTCGAAGCTGTAGTAGCCCCTGGTCGGGTCGCCTGCCGCGGCCCCGAAGTAGGCGTAGTACCCGGCTGCCCCCGCGAAGTGGTACTCGTGGTTGCCCGGCGCGGGGTGCGTGATCTCCTTCACCCTGCCCCACGTCGGCTCGTAGACCTGCTGGAAGCTCGACAGCTCGCCGTTCTCGTACTGGTTGTCGCCGAGGGTGAGGACGGCCGTCAGGCCGGAGCCCACCAGCAGGTCCGACGTCTCGCGCTGGCGGCATTCGTACGTGATGTCGCCGGGCTGACAGGCGATGTCGCCGGCGGCTGCGACGACCGGGTCGGACGGGGCCGGCGGTGGGGGAGGCGGTGGCGGTGGCGGCGGTGGCGGTGGCGGTGGCGGCGGTGGCGGTGGCGGCGGTGGGGGAGGCGGAGGCGGAGGTGGCGGTGGCGGCAGCTCCTCGGCCACTGCCAGACTCGTGTCGGAGGCGAGGCAGTTGTTGTCCTCGTTCGCCTCTCGCACCTGCGCGAGGTCGTCGGAGCACGCGAGCAGGAAGTAGACACCGGCCCGTGCGTCGGTCGGGAGGGTGACGAGGACGCTTCCCGCGGAGCTGCCGCCGCGCTGCAGGCCGTCGACGTCGCGCCGGCCCGGGAGCTGCAGGTCGTCGGCGCTTCTGGCACCGTCGCTCGAGAGGTAGTAGCGGGTGGTCGATCCCTCGGCCCACTTGCGCCCGACGTTCTCGACCACGTCGGAGACGGAGAGCTGCGCCCCGCGTATCTCCGCTGTCGGCGGGTTGGAAACGGAGCTGACGATCAGGTCGGGCCTGCGGGGAGCGGCGGCACCCGCGTCTCGTGACCCGCCGTCCTGCCTGGCCTCGACGGGGACGGCCGACTGGAGCGCCGCGAGGGCCGCCAGGGCCGCCGCGATCGTCACGGCGGCCTTCCGACTCTTGCTCTGGAGAGGGGGACGGAGTGGCATGCCCCGCCAAGCTAGGCACGGATCGAAGGTGCCACAAGTGTCCGTCACAGACTCGGCACACAGTTGTCACGTCCCCGACGCAAACGCCGTCGCGGACTCGGCGAGGGCTCGCGCCTACCCGGCGGCGGCGGCGGACTGGTACGCGGCGTACGAGGGCTTGTTGCCCCAGTCGAAGCGAATCAGCCCGAAGTTGTCCTCGACGCTCGAGAGGCTCGTGCTCTGATCCCTCTGGCTGTACCAGAAGGCGGGTCCCGCCCAGCTCCAGCCCTTGAGCCTCGCGTACGCGTCGCCGACCAGCTGCGCCTGTGCGGCCTCCGAGACGGCCTGGCCAGCGGTGCCGGTCGGAGCTCCGAACTCGGTGGCCCAGATCTGCTTGTCGCCGTCGCCGTTCGCGGCCATGATGCTGCGGAGGCTCGGGCTCGTCTCGGCCATCTGCGACCAGGCGCTCCACGGCGCGTAGCCGAGCCCGTAGGGGAAGTTGTACGGTGATGCCCGAGCGCGTCGAAGGAGCCGTGGGCGCCCGCCGCGTACATGGCCTCCAGGTACGTGAGCGGGTTCATGTGGGATTCGTCGCGCTGGCCGTACGCGCCGAAGGGCGAGAGGCCGCCGCTCACGATCGTCGCGGAGGGGTCGACGCCCTTCGCCGCTGCGTAAGCCAGCTTCAGCATCGCCGTATAGCGGGCCGGATCGGGGCTCGGCTGCCAGAAGGCGATGTTCGGCTCGTTCCAGATCTCGTAGGCATGGACGCCGAAGGCGGCGTAGCGGCGGACCGCCGCCCCGACGAAGCGGGCGTAGTCGGAGAGGTCGGCAGGCGGGTAGGTCGGCGTCGTGCCGGTCGCTCGCGCCCAGGGCGGCGTGTAGAGAATCGTGGCGAGCACCTTGATCCCGCGGGCGTTCGCGCCGTTGACGACGTTGTCGAAGGGCGTCCAGTTGTAGGTCGACGGGCCGGCGTACTGGACGACGTTCCAGTTGATGTCGAACCGGACCCAGCCGGCGTGGGCGGCCTGCATGCGGTCGAGATAGAGCGCGAGCTCCCCGGAGCTCAGGTTGTGGACGTTGCCGCCCGTAGCCATGCCGAACCGTGCCGCCGGGGACGCCTGAGCCGGTGCAGGCTCCGGCGCAGCCCGCACGAGCGCCGTCTGCGCGCTCGCCGCGGTCGCCGAGCCGCTGGCATTGCTGGCGGTGACCGTGACCCGGATCGTGCGGTCGACGTCGGCCGACGTGAGCACGTAGCTCGCCGCGGCGGCGCCGGCGATCGTCGTGCAGCCGGCGCCCGCTCCGTCGCAGCGGCCCCAGGCATACGCGTACGAGGTGGGCGAGCCCGACCAGCTGCCGGTGGAGCTCGTCAGCGTCTGACCGACCTGTGTCGTACCGGAGACGACCGGCGGAGCCGTGTTGGCCGGCGCGGGCTCGGGGACGGGCGGCGGCTTGGGCGCCGGCTCGGGGCTCGGAGACGGAGTGGGAGCGGGGGTGGGCGTGGGCGCGGCAGTCGGGGCGGGGGCGGCGACGACGCGCTCCGTCGCGAGCGAGGCAGCCGGGGTGGAGCGTTCTTGTTCGTCGCGGTCACGAGGATGCGGAGCTTGAAGCCGACGTCGCCCGACTGGATGGTGTAGGTCGACTCGCTCGCGTCCGCGATCGGGCTGCAGACGGCGACCGCCTCGTCGCAGCGCTGCCACTGGAGATCGAAGCTCGCGGAGGGGCCGGACCAGTCCCCGACGCTCGCAGTCAGGGTCTCGGACGCCATCGGAATGCCCTTCAGCACGGGCAGGCTCTCGTTGTCCGGAGGACTCTGCCCGGGGGAACCCGACCCGTCCCCCCGCGCGCTCGCCCCGGGAAAGAGGAGAAGGAGCCGCAGCAGGAGTGGGACCGATTGGAGCAGGCGGCGCATCCGCTCCTGTGTTTCGGGAGGCCGGTGGTCGGCGTCATCACCTGTCGAGTGATCGCGCCGTGGAAGAGGGATCCCGAGGTCCGGCCAGGCGAGCCGACGGTCGGGGCGCCGGGCTCGTCGCAGAGCGCGCCGGGCGCATCCGGCTCAGCGGCGCGGCAGCCGAGCTCCTTGACTTCCGCCCCCCGGTCTCGTTTGATGGTCGAGGACGTGGGCGGAACGTCGACCAGGTAGCCGCTTCTTGAGCACCGACTCCCTCGCGGGCGTGCACGCTGTGTCCGGATCGGCGGACGCGAGCGTCCCGGTCGTCCGGCTCGAGGCGATCCGAAAGAGCTTCGGCGACAACGCCGTCCTGCGGGGGATCGACCTCACGGTCGACGCCGGTAAGACGCTCGTGATCGTCGGCCCGAGCGGGAGCGGCAAGAGCACGCTGCTGCGCTGCGTGAACCTGCTCGAGCCGCTCGACTCGGGGCAGATCTTCTTCGAGGGGAAGGAGATCACGCGCCGGGGCACGGACGTCTCGGCCGTCCGTCAGCGGATCGGGATGGTCTTCCAGCAGTTCAACCTGTTTCCGCACCTGAAGGTGATCGACAACCTGACGCTGGCCACGCGCCGCATCCGCAAGCGGCCACGGGTCGAGGCGGAGACGCGGGCCCACGAGCTGCTCGCCCGCGTCGGGCTGGAGGAGAAGGCCGGACAGCACCCGCACCAGCTCTCCGGCGGCCAGCAGCAGCGGGTCGCCATCGCGCGGGCGCTGATGATGGAGCCGCACGTCATGCTCTTCGACGAGGTCACGTCTGCGCTCGACCCCGAGCTCGTGGGCGAGGTCCTCGTCGTCATGCGCGACCTGGCGCGGGACGGAATGACGATGCTCGTCGTCACTCACGAGATGCAGTTCGCGCGCGAGGTGGGCGATCACCTCGTCTTCATGGACGAGGGCCGGATCGTCGAGCAGGGCCGGCCGCCGGAGGTGCTCGATCGTCCGCAGGAGGAGCGGACGCGCCGCTTCCTGCGCCGGTCGCTCCAGCTCGCCCACTCGCTCGAGGAATTGACCATCACCGAGGAAGGAGAACCTGCATGAAGCGATTCTCGATCGTCATCGCCGTCGCGGCGCTCGCCGCAGCGGCCTTCACTGCGTGGAGCGTGGCCGCTCCCGCGGGCGGGGAGGGAGCGGCGACCGCCGCCGCGAAGAAGCCGAAGCTGCCCGCCCTGCCGCCCGACGTCAAGAGCCGGCACCGCTGGCTGATCGGCGTCAAGTGCGACTTCCCGCCGTTCGGGTTCATCGACGTTCAGGGCAAGAACGGCGGCTACGACGTCGAGGTGGCGCGCCGCTTCGCGACGCTCGCCTTCGGCCGTCCGAACCGGATCAGTCTCATCTGCGTGAACACCCCGAACCGGATCCCGACCCTCCAGTCCTCGCGCGTCGACGTGATCATCTCGACGCTGACCTGGACGTCGTCGCGCGCCGAGGTGATCGACTTCTCGATCCCCTACTACTCGGCGACGGGGCGGCTGCTCGTGAAGAACGACTCGAGCATCAAGAGTCTCGCCGACGTGAAGGACAAGACGATCGTGACCACGCGCGGGGCGCTCTACGCGACGTGGGTCCGGAACTGCTTCAAGGACGCGAAGCTGCTCGAGGTCGACGGCACGGCCGCGGCCGTGCTTGCGCTGAAGGACGGGCGGGCGGACACGTTCATGTTCGACGACGCCTTCGTGCTCGGCGTCGCCACGCAGGATCGCGACCTCAAGCTCACGAACGACAAGTTCCTGAACGTGCCGTGGGGAATCGGGATCCGCAAGGACGACAAGGCGACGAAGCGCTGGGTCGACGCGGCGATCAACTTCATGCGGCAGCGCAACGAGTTCGCCGCGATCCTGAAGCGCAATACGCCGAAGAAATACGTGGGCAGCTTCCTCGACCGCGTGCCGGGGCCGAAGACGAAGTTCCAGTACCCGGTCGGCAAGGACCCGACCTCCGACTGCAGCGGCACCTGAGGGCCTGAGACTCGACTGAGAGACCGGCCGGCGGCCGCGTTCGCGCGCGGCCGCCGCCGGCTTCCCTACGGCGATGACGCTCCTCGCAGGCTTCGACTGGGCGATCGTGCGGGACAACCTGCCCGCGCTCTGGCACGGGTTGCTGCGGACGCTCGAGGTCTGGGTGATCGGAGTCGCCGGCTCCTCCGCGATCGGGCTCTCCCTCGGCGCCGCCCGCGCCCACCGGATCCCGCTCGTCAGCCAGCTCGCCGCGGCCTACGTCGAGGTGATGCGGAATACGCCGATCCTCGTCCAGATCTTCCTGCTCTTCTACGGGCTTCCGTCGCTCGGCGTCCGGCTGAGCCCGTTCACGACCGCCTGGGTCGCGGTCACGCTCTGGGGAGGCGCGTTCAACACCGAGAACTTCAGGGCGGGCTTCGAGGCCGTGCCGAGGCGCTACCGGGAGGCGGGCCTCGCGCTCGGCTTCTCCAGCGTCGGGACGTTCGTGCAGGTGACGCTGCCGATCGGCGGCCGGATCGCGCTTCCCTCCTCGATCAACACGTACATCTCGGTGCTGAAGAACACGGCTCTCATGACCGCGATCGGGTTTCCCGAGCTCACGAACGTCGCCCGCTCGATCGCAGCGGTGACGTTCCGGGACTTCGAGATGCTCGTCCTGCTCGCCGCGGTCTACCTGTCCCTGATCTGGACGTTCTCGGTGCTCGTGCGGGCGCTCGAGCACCGGCTGGCTCTGCCGGGTGAGGCGCGATGACCCTGCCCGACTGGGTGCAGCCGGTCGCCCAGTACATGCTCGAGACGGGTCTCCGGGAGACGGCGAAGCTCGCCGTCGTCTCCGTGCTCGGCAGCGCGATCGTCGGCGTCCTACTGGGAACGCTGCTCACCGTCCGCTGGCTGCCGCTCCGCGCCGTCATCCGCCTGTACATCGAGGTCTGGCGCGGCCTACCCCTCATCGTCACGATCTTCGTCATCTTCTTCGCGCTGCCGAGCGTCGGCGTGCGCTTCAGCCCCTTCGCGGCCGCGACGATCGGCCTGGCGCTGTGGGGGAGCGCGCAGATCGCCGAGGCCACGCGGGGCGCGGTGCAGTCGATCCCGCGCGAGCAGCACGAGGCGGCCTCCGCCCTCGGCTTCGGCTGGATCGGCAGACACCGCTTCGTCGTTCTGCCGCAGGCGCTCCGCCGGCTCTTGCCGCCGCTCGTGAGCCTGCTCGTGAACGTGGTCCAGAACACGACCCTCGCCGCCGTGATCGGCGTGGCCGAGGTGCTCGAGACGGGCAACCGCTCCGTGGAGCGGCTGACGCTCGCGACCGGCGACCCGCACGCGTTCGAGATCTTCGGCGGCGTGATGGTGCTCTTCTTCGTGATCTCGTTCCCGCTCACCCGGCTCTCCGCGTACCTCGAGCGTCGGCTGGTCTAGCATCCCGCCGGCCCAGCACTGCGCAGCGAAGGGAGTCCGATGAAGCTCGGGATGAACATGCTCCTCTGGTCGGACGACGTCACGGACGAGCGCTACGGGCCGGTGTTCGAGCTGCTCGCCGAGATCGGCTACGACGGCGTCGAGATCCCGATCTTCGCGCCGGCGCCGGAGCGCTACGAGGCGCTCGGCCGCCGTCTCGAGCAGCTCGGGCTCGAGCGCCTCGCGGTCACGGCCCGCGGGGAGGACGAGAACCCGATCAGCGCGGACGCGACTGTTCGGGCCAGGGCTGTCGCCGCCAACAAGGCGGTGCTCGACTCCGCGCAGGCACTCGGCGCGTCGATCCTGTGCGGCCCCTTCGAGGCGCCGCTCGGCGTCTTCACCGGGGCCGGCCCGACGGCCGACGAGTGGCGCTACGGCGTGGAGAGCATGCGGGAGGCGGCCGAGCACGCCGAGCGATGCGGCGTCACCCTCGCCGTCGAGTACCTGAACAGGTTCGAGCTCTACCTGCTCAACTCGGCCGAGGACACCGCGCGCTTCGTCCGTGAGGTCGACCACCCGAGCTGCCGGATGATGTACGACACCTTTCACGCCCACATCGAGGAGAAGGACGTGGGCGCCGCGATCCGCGCTTGCGCCGACGTGCTCGCCTACGTCCACTTGTCCGAGAACGACCGCTCGACCCCCGGCCGCGGCCAGGTCGACTGGGACGCCACCTTCGCCGCTCTGCGCGAGATCGGCTATGACGGCTGGCTCACGATCGAGGCGTTCGGCGACGCCCTGCCTGCCCTTGCGGCCGCGACGAGGATCTGGCGACGCCTGTTCGAGAGCGAGGAGCAGCTCGCCCGCGA
>JBBSIG010000098.1:0-8910 GCA_038232215.1 Gaiellales bacterium
CAGGAGGCGGCGACCGGGGCCGTTCCGTCCGACCGGACGATCGTGGTCGAGCGCTTCCGCGACGAGATCGGCGACTGGCGCCTCTGCATCCTGACGCCGTTCGGGGCGCGTGTGCACGCTCCCTGGGCGCTCGCGCTCGGCGCCCGGCTGCGGGACTCGCTCGGGCTCGAGGTCAGCTCGCTCTGGTCGGACGACGGGATCGCGCTCCACCTGCCGGACGCCGACTCGCCGCCGCCGACCGATGCGATCGTGATCGAGCCCGAGGAGCTCGAGGAGCTCGTCGTCTCCGAGGTAGGGCAGAGCGCGCTCTTCGGCGCGCGCTTCCGCGAGAACGCCGCCCGCGCGCTCCTGATCCCGAGGCGGCGACCGGGCGAGCGAACGCCGCTCTGGCAGCAGCGCCTGAAGGCGCAGGGGCTGCTCCAGGTGGCGCGCCGCTACGGCTCGTTCCCGATCATCCTCGAGACCTACCGCGAGTGCCTGCAGGACGTCTTCGACCTGGACGCGCTGAAGCGGCTGCTCGCCGGTCTCCGCAACCGCGAGCTCGACCTGGTCGACGTGGAGACGCAGTCGGCCTCGCCCTACTCGGCCTCGCTCCTCTTCGACTACGTCGCCACCTACATGTACGAGGACGACACGCCGCCGGCGGAGCGGCGAGCGCAGGCGCTCTCGCTCGACCGCGACCTGCTGCGCGAGCTGCTGGGGCAGGAGGAGCTTCGGGACCTGCTCGACGCGGGAGCCCTCGCGGAGGTCGAGCGGCAGCTGCGCGGGAGCCCCAGGAACGCGGACGAGCTGCACGACCTGCTCCGCCTGCGCGGCGATCTCCGCCCCGGCGAGTACGACCCGGCGCTCGCCGAGCCTCTTCTCGCCGAGCGGCGGGCGCTCGCGGTCCGGGTCGCGGGAGAGGAGCGGCTGATCGCTGCCGAGGACGCCGGCCGCTACCGCGACGCGCTCGGCACGATGCCGCCGGGAGGGCTCCCGGACGCCTTCCTCGAGGGCGGCCCCGACTCGCTGCGCCAGCTCGTGCTCCGGTTCGCCCGGGGCCGCGGCCCGTTCACGACGGACGAGGCGAGCGCGCGGCTCGGCCGCGACGTGGAGGCCGTCCTGCGCGAGCTCGAGCGCGAGGAGCTGCTCGTCCGCGGCGAGCTGCGACCGGGCGGAACCGAGCGGGAGTGGTGCCACCCCGACGTGCTCCGCCGACTGCGCCGCGCCTCCCTCGCCGTGCTCCGCCGCGAGATCGAGCCGGCCGAGCACGCCGCGCTCGGGCGGTTCCTCCCGCGCTGGCACGGGATCGACCGCAAGGCGCCGCTCCGCGAGGCGCTCGTCCCGCTGCAGGGTCTCGCTCTGCCCGTCGCGCTGTGGGAGTCCGACGTCCTCCCGCGGCGCGCCCGCGACTACGGGCCGGCGGCGCTCGACGCACTCTGCGCCTCGGGCGAGATCCTCTGGGTCGGCGCGGGGCTGGACCGGGTCGCCGTCTTCTTCCGGGACGACGCGCCGGCGCTCGGCCGCCCTGCGGCAGCCGAGCGGCCCGGGGGGGAGGCGCACGATCGTCTGCGCGAGGTGCTCGGAAGGAGCGCCGAGTTCTGGGCCGACCTGGTGGCGGCGAGCGGGCTCGAGCACGAGCTCGCCCTGCCGGCTCTCTGGGATCTCGTCTGGGCGGGGGAGGTGACGAACGACGCGTGGGCGCCGCTCCGGGCGGGGCGTCGCTTCGCGGCTCCCCGCCGCGCGGGCGGGCAGCCGCGCCGCTTCGCGCGCCGGCGGGCGGGCGGGCCGACCGCCACCCAGGGCCGCTGGTCGCTCACCGACCGGCTCTTCGGCGCCGAGGCGGGCGCCCGCGGCGCTCCCGACCGCCGCGCCCTCGCCGAGCTCCTGCTCGAGCGACAGGGCATCGTCACGCGGGACGGCGTGCGCGGCGAGGGCGTGCCCGGAGGCTACTCGGCGGTCTACGGCGAGCTGAAGGCGCTCGAGACGCTCGGCGTCTGCCGGCGCGGCTACTTCGTGGAGGGTCTCGGCGGAGCGCAGTTCGCGCTGCCGGGGGCGGTCGAGCGTCTGCGCGAGTTGCGCGCGCGCGAGGGCGAGGAGCCCGAGCCGCTCGTGCTCGCGGCGGCCGACCCGGCGCAGCCGTACGGCGCGGTGCTGCCGTGGCCTCGGCGCGCCGGCGCGCGCGCGGCGCGGGTTGCCGGCGCGCAGGTCGTGCTCCTCGGGGGCGAGGCCGCGCTCTTCGTCGAGCGCGGCGGCCGCTCGCTCGTCCCCTTGCGAGAGCCCGGGGAGAGCTGGCTTCGCCCCGCGCTGTCGGCGCTCGTCTCGTACGTGAGACGCGGGGGTGCGCGGCGCCTCGCCGTCGAGCGCTTCGACGGCGAGGCGGTCGCCGGCAGCGACGTCCTGCCGTTGCTCGTCGAGGCCGGCTTCGTCGCGGGACCGCGGCGCGCCGTGCTCCGGCCGTAGGCGCGCGGTACCACTCGCCGCGTAACGAGTCGCTCTTTGCATCCGGCACTGACGTTCGCGCTGGGATCAATCGACGGCAACGCAGAACGCCGCTTTACAGGCAATACCTCGGGCGCTGGTGGGAGCCGGACTTCGTCGGCTTCCTCGCCGGGGGCGCATATCTCGTCTGGATCGCCGGTCTCGGGATCGGGGCTTTACTAAGGGCTCTCATTGGCGGCCGCCGTTTCCCCACTCGTTTCGTTAAGCCCTCCTAGAGGCACGATCGCCGAATCACGAGCCCGCGGCACGGCGATGACCTAGGGTTCGGGCATGTCGATCGAGTCGACGGGCGACCTGATCGGGCTCCAGCGTGCTGGCCGTGTCGTCGCTCTCGCGCTCCAGGCCATGCGCCGGGCAGTGGGCCCGGGCACGACGACAGGCGAGCTGGACGCCGTCGGCGCGGCCGTCTTCTCCCGCTTCGGCGCACGCTCGGCACCCCAGCTCGCCTACGGGTTTCCTGGCGTGAGCTGCATCAGTCTCAACGACGAGGCAGTCCACGGCGTCCCCTCACCAACGCGGGCGATTCGCCGCGGCGATCTCGTGAAGCTCGATGTCACAGCCGAGCTGGACGGCTACATGGCGGATGCGGCCATCACCGTCGAGGCCGGCTCACGGACGCCCTCGAAGCAGCGGCTGATCCACGCGGCGGCGGCGGCACTCCATGAGGGTCTCCGGGCCGCGGTAGCCGGCTCTCCCGTCAATCGCATCGGGCGAGCCGTCGAGCGCGAGGTCGGCCGCCGCGGCTTCTCCGTGATTCCCGAGCTCACCGGCCACGGCATCGGACGAACGATCCACGACTCTCCGACGGTTCCGAACTTCTACGACCGTACGCAACGCGGGTTGCTCACGGAGGGGCTCGTGCTGACGGTCGAACCGATCATCGCGGCCGGGGTCGGAGCCGTTCGGAGCCCTCTCGTCCGGCACGTCGAGCACACGATCGTGATCTCGAAGCGGCACCCGCTCGTGCTGACGCGGTTGCCTCCGGCGGCGTAGCGGGCGGCGCTCCCCGGCTTCAGCTACCGGGTTGGCCGAGCGTGGCCAGCCGGCCCAGCACCAGCCCGAAGACCGCGTGGCGAGCCGTCGCCTGGGCGAAGGCGCGGCCGCTCCCGAGCAGCGGCGGCACGCCCTCCTCGCCGCGGGCGGGATGATGTCTGTCGACGAAATAGGTGAGCGGGTACAGCACGAGATGCTCGGCGAGCGCCAGCGCGAGCGCGAGTCGGCGGCGCTCGAGCCCCGTTCGTCGCTGGAGCTCGTCGTAGACCAGCCCGAAGGCGGCGCCGTTCGCCGCGTGCACCGCGAAGCCGGCGGCCCGCCAGCCGGGCCCGCGCGTGACCGCCTTGCCGAGCAGCGCGACGTCCGAGTAGTCGTAATGCAGGAGCCGCCGGTCGAGCGGCTCGAGCAGGCCCCAGACGACGGCGGCCCCCGCGCCCGCCGCCGCGGCGCGTGGGCGGCGCCTCATACGGCCAGCTTCCGGAACGAGCGCACCGTCTTGCCCGTGTCCCCGTCGGCATAGCGGGCGCCGAGCCGCCGGGCCAGCTCGGGCGAGGCGGCCGCTCCACCGAGGACGAGCCGGACGTCGCGGGGAACGCGGAGCGACGCCAGCGCCGACTCGAGGCAGCTCACGCGCTGGGGGAGCGTGACGCTCAGGCTGACGAAGCGCGCGCCGACTCGCTCGGCCACGCGCAGCGTCTCCTCGAGCGGCGTGTCGGCGCCGAGGTAGGCGATCTGCCAGCCGTCCGCCCGCAGCAGCACGCCGAGCATGAGCAGACCGAGGTCGTGTCGCTCCCCCGGCACGCAGGCCAGCACGGCGGTGCCGCGCACGCCCTCGTGCGCGTGGGCCAGGAGACCGTCGAGCCGCGCGCGGATCGCCTCGCTCGCCAGGTGCTCGTCGCCGACCGAGACCTCGCCCGAGCTCCAGCCCGCGCCGATTCGCTCCAGCACCGGCTGGATCACGTCGGCCAGGGCGACCTCGAGCGGATGCAGGACGAGGGTCTGGTCGATGAGGCGCGTGAGCGTCGAGACCTCGTTACGGGTCGCCGCCTCGAAGATCGCGTCGGCGAGCTCGGCCGGTGCGGAGGCGGCAGCCTCCCGCTCGCCTCCGAGGAGCTGCGCCGCCTCTCCGATGCGCAGGCCCTCGGCGAGCCGCGCCTGCAGCCACGAGACGCGGGCGACGTCGAGCTCGCTGTAGCGTCGCTGACCGCCCTTCGTGCGGGCGGGGCGGAGGACGCCGTAGCGCTGCTCCCACTTGCGCAGCGTGTCCGGCGCGACGCCCGTGCGCCTGGACAGGGCAGCGATGTTGAGCCCCCCGCTCATCCGGACGTAGCCTAGATGGTCGAATCGATCATCTAGTCGGGGAGCCTGGAACGGGCGCTACGCTCGCGGTCGGGATGCCCGAGGGCGACTCACTCCGGCGTGCCGCCCGCGGGGTGCAGGCGCTCGTCGGAGAGCGCGTGCGCGTCGAGACTCCGCATCCGCACGCCGCCTCGACACGGATCGCCGAGCGGCTGGACGGACGGACGCTCGTGGCCGTCGAGGCGGTGGGCAAGAACCTGCTCCTGCGCTTCGAGGGCGGGCTCGTGCTGCGCAGCCATTTGCGCATGCGCGGCCGCTGGCGCCTGCAGCCGATCGGCACCCGCACGAGCGGCTTGCCGTGGCTCGTCCTGCGCGGGAGCGAGGCGGAGGCCGTGCTCTGGAACGGCCCGGTGCTCGAGCTGCGGGCGGACGCTCTCCGCCGGCTCGGGCCCGACATCCTCGACGAGCCCCTCGACGCCGACGGGATCGTGGCCCGGCTGCTGGCCGAGGACGGCGGCCGGGAGATCGGCGATGCCCTGCTCGACCAGCGGCTCGTCGCGGGGATCGGGAACCTCTGGCGGGCGGAGGCCCTCTGGAGCGCGCGCGTCTCGCCGTGGCGGCCGCTTCGGGATCTCTCGGAGGTGGAGCTCCGGACCGTCGTGGGGGAGGCGCATCGCCTGATGCGCACGGCGCTGCACGGCGGTCGGCCCGCCCGACGCGCATACCGTCGGTCGGGCCGGCCCTGCGCCCGCTGCGGCACGCGGCTCCGCTCGCGCGGCCAGGGCGACGACAACCGGACGGCCTACTGGTGCCCGACCTGTCAGCCCGACAGAGGAGCGGGGCCGCCGAGGGCGTAACGGATGCGCGTGCCCGCACGCGCACCGCACCTCCTCACGTCTCTGCGCGGCTTCTGCCTGGGAGCGTTCCGGGTGCTCTCGGAGGAGGTGGCCGCGGGGGTCGAGGTGCCGTTCGCCTTCGAGGAGCACGCGTCGCTCGACCGGCCTGCGCTCTACGAGTACCGGCCGCTCGTGCGCGGCTACGTCGAGGCGCGCGGCGAGCGGCTCTCGCGGAGCGAGGACGCCGCTCTCGCGCTCGCGGAGCTCCGCGGCGAGCCGGCGGCGGCGATCTTCGCCCGCGCCCATGCGGGCGCCCGACCCAGCGAGGACCGCGCACTCTTCGCGAGCATCCTGCTGCCCCTCCTGGCCTCCACGGCCGAGGCGTGCGGGGGCTTCGACTGGGACGACGAGGCATTCGAGCGCGCGTACGCCGAGCTCGAGCGCGCGCTGTTCGGCGAGGGCCACGTCTACGCGGCGGTGGCGCCGGTCGTCGGGCTCTCCGTCGGCACGCAGGTCGAGCTGGCGCCGGGGCTGCGCGTGCGCGCGGCCGCGGCGGGAGAGCTGGCCGCGCACTGGCCGGAGGCGACGGGGTTGCTGCCGCGGAACTTCGGGCGCGAGGCCGACCGCCTCTGCGTGCTCGAGCTCGAGCGGTCCCTTCCGGCCGGCTGCGGCGAGCCTCCCGACGCGCCGGGCGAGCTCTCGGACGCGATCTCGTCGCTCCGCCTCGTCACCGCCGCACCGGTCGCCGCCGGCCCGGTGCTCTTCGAGCGGCTCGACTGGCGTCCGTTCGGCATCCGCCCGGTCCTGCCGATCGCCGCGTCGCAGCCGCCGGGTGAGCCGACGCGCCTCGACTCCTTTCGCGGAGGGGTCGCGCGGACGGTGCTGGCGCGGCTCGACGCGGCCGACGACGACCCCGAGCTCGGAGAGGGGCTCGATCGCTACGAGCTCGCCCTCTTCGGCACGGAGCCCTTTCGCTCGGAGCAGCTGCGCGAGTCGCTCGCGGCGCTGCTGGGTGGAGGCGACGGCCTGTGGGCCGCGGCGCTGCGAGCCGCGATCCTCCTCGGCGAGACCGGCGACGAACGGGCCTCGCTGCTCGCCGCGCTTCGCGCGCTGATCGGCGGCGAGCGGGCGAGCGAGCTCGCGGCCGACGCGCTGCGCCGCGCACTCGTCGAGACCCTGCTCCACGGCGAGCGCTCGACGCTGCTCGAGGCGCTCGACGAGGCCGTGCTGGGACGCGCTCCGCGGCCGACGCGGCACGGCGCCCTACGGGCTGCCGCCGGCTGACTCCTGCCGCGCGGGATCGAGTCGGCACGGGATCGGCACAGAGACGCGCGCCTTGCCCCGCTAGGTTCGGCTCCATGGAGGAGGCGAGGACGGTGCTCGACCGGTTGGCTCGAATCGAGCGGCTGCGGAGCGAGGGGGCGGCCCCGGAGACGCTGCTCGACGAGCTGCGCCGGCTCGTGGCGGAGGCGGAGACGTGGGTCGAGGCGGAGCGAGAGGGCGGTGCCGCCGCGGCGGCGGTCGAGCATTGCCGGGAGGCGCTGAGAGGAGCGCACGCGATGATGTAGTCGTGTCACCGGCCCGCTATCTCGACGGAGCTCGCGCCGCGGCGCCGCTGGCCCTCGCCGTGCTCGGCTTCGGCGTCTCGTTCGGCCTGCTCGCCCGCGCCGCGGGCATGGGCGTGCTCGCGCCGCTCGCCATGTCCGCGACGACGTTCGCCGGCTCGGCCCAGCTCGCCGCCGTCTCCATCCTGGGCGCCGGCGGCAGCGTGGCGGCGGCGATCACGGCGGCGGTCCTCCTGAACGCGCGCTACGTGCCGATCGGGATCTCGGTGGCGCCGCTCTTCTCGGGGTCGCTTCCGTCGCGCCTGCTGCGCTCGCAGCTCGTGGTCGACGAGTCGTGGGCGATCGCGAACCGGGGCGGCGGACGCTTCGACCTTCCCGCCTTGCTGGGGGCCGGGGGGCTGCTCTACGCGGCCTGGCTGGGCGGTACGGCGCTCGGCGTCCTGGGGGGCGACCTGCTCGGCGACCCGAATCGACTCGGTCTCGACGCGGCGTTCCCGGCGCTCTTCCTGGCCTTGCTGGTGCCCCAGCTGCGCTCGCGCCGAGCTCTCCGGGTGGCGCTCGTCGCGGCGCTCGTCGCCCTCGTGCTCGTCCCGCTCACCGCGCCGGGTATCCCGATCGTCGCCGCGAGCGCCGCCTGCCTGCTCGGGGCGCGCCGGTAGACGGGGTCTGGATCGTCGTCGCGACGGTGGGCGTCGCGACGGTCGCCGTCAAGGCGCTCGGCCCGGTGCTGCTCGGGGGCCGCACGCTGCCGGCGCGGCTCGCGGCGCCGGTCGAGCTTCTCGCTCCGGCGGTGCTCGCGGCGCTCGTGATCACGCAGGTCGTGGGCGGGGAGCGCCGGCTCGTCCTCGACGCGCGCCTGCCCGGGCTGCTGGCGGCCGTGGTCGCCCTGCGCCTGCGCGCGCCGCTTCTCGTCGTGATCGCGACCGCCGCCGTCGTGACGGCACTCGTGCGGGCCGTCTAGGGTCGGGCGCGATGCGGTATCTCACCCACTGGGACGAGGCGGAGAGCAGGCGCGTCGAGCAGGGTCACCTCGCAGGCTGGTGGACGGCCCTCGGCGAGGCCGCGGGCGCGGTCGAGGTCGGGCTCAACCGGATCCGGATCGACGCGGGCAGGTGGTCGACGCCGGCTCACGTGCACGGGGCGGCCGAGGAGCTCTTCTTCGTCCTCCGCGGCTCGGGTCTCCTGTGGCAGGGCGGAAGCACCTACGACGTGCGGGAGGACGACGTGGTGGCTCATCGACCGCGAGGGGAGGCGCACACCCTCCTCGCAGGCCCGGACGGCCTCGACGTGCTCGCCTTCGGCCGGCGCACCCGGGACGAGGCGACGTTCCTGCCCCGCGCCGGCGTCTCCTGGCTCGCGGCCCGCTGGGTGCGCGCCGGCGACGACGACGAGCAGCCCTGGCTCCGCGAGGCCGCGGCCGGACCGCCCGAGCTGCCCGAGACGCCGAGCGACCGGCCGGAGAGCATCGTCAACGCGGCCGGCGCCCCGACCGGGTTCGGCGGGAGCGCGCAGCTCCTCGGGCGGGCCGCGGGCGCCACTCTCAGCGGCCTCAATCGGGTCCTCCTGCAGCCGGGCGAGGAGGGCGCGCCGCCGCACTGCCACTCGGCGGAGGAGGAGCTCTTCGTCGTCCTCGACGGGGAAGGCGTGCTCGAGCTCGCTCCGAGCCCGGCCCGGCGCGAGCAGGGCGCGGAGGACGAGCGGTGCGCGCTCCGGGCCGGCCACGTCGTCTCGCGGCC
>JBBSIG010000099.1:0-8835 GCA_038232215.1 Gaiellales bacterium
CAGGGCCTTGATCAGCCCCCACGTGTTGACGTAGTAGCCGTAGGTGAAGGTGCTAGCCGCCTGGGGTGCGGCGGCGCCGAACGGCGGGATCGTCTTGAACCACTTGCCGATGATGTTGTTCGCGTAGTTCTTCGCCGCCGGGGTGTTGAGGTCGCCTGCGGTTCCCGCGCCGCCGACGTACGCGCCCGAGACGCGGTTACCGAGCTGCTCGAACAGACCCGGCGTACCCCAGAAGAGGTTGCCGATGAACTTCGAGCCCTTGATCGGGCCCTTGGCCTGCTCGTACGCCTTCAGGAACGGAATCAGCCCCGAGCCGCCGACCGCGATGAAGTAGCCGTCGACGTTCGAGGGCATCTGCTGAGCGTACGACGAGTAGTCCGTCGTATTGAGCGGCGGGAAGATCCGCTTCGTCACCTTGCCGCCGACGCCGCAGAACTCCGAGATGAATCCGGCTGCCGACGTCCACGCGAAGCTGTAGTCGTCGGCGACCACGGCCGCCGTCCGCCAGCCGAGCTTCTTGTACGCGATGTCCCCGAGCCCGGCGTTCCACTGCGCGCCGTCCCCGTTGAAGCGGTAGAAGTTCTTCGCCCGGACCTTGAGCGTCGTGTCCTGCGCGCCCGCGGAGCCGTCCACGAAGGTCTTCGTCGGGTGCGCCTTTGCGTACTGCGCGACGGCGATCGACTCGTCACCCGAGAGGGGCCCGATCATCACGTCCGCCTTCAGCCGCTCCATCAGGCGCTTCGTCTCCTTGATGGCCGTGTCCGCACGGTCGTTCGAGCAACCGACGCCGACGAGCTTGAGCGGATGGCCGCCGATCTGGCCACCGGTCCAACCCTTGACGGGGTTGTTGGGGTCCACCGGCTTCGCGCCGGCGTACTGCGACACCGCGGCCACGACGCCGGCGAGGTCCTGACCGTGGAACGAGCCGAACGCGCCCTGACAGTCGGACAGGACGGCGACCTTGATCGGCGTGGCCGAGGCCGCGTCCCGCGACGACGTCGCGGCGAATGCCGCCGTCGCCGCGACGGCCGCGGCGACGACGAGAGCGGCGAGCGGAAGCGCGAGCTTCCAGCTGCGCCAACTTCGATGCTTCATGAAGCCCTCCTGTCGTTGATCGAAGCGATTGCGACGCAACCCCCTCGAGAGAAAGAAAGAACGATGCCCTTGCCTTTGCATGATTGATTCCGGTCAGGAATCAATCATTCTGACCTCCTTTCGTTCACGCGCTCGGCCCGGCCGGCGGTGCCTCGACCGCGGGCCGCCGGTGGACGTCCTCTCGCCTCGGGCCGCGAGCGAGGCCGAGGGCGCGCTCCCAGAGGCCCATCAGACCTCCCGGCGAGACGAGGACGATGACGAGGAAGATGAGGCCGATGACCGTGTTGAAGCGCTCGCCGATGAAGCCGACGCTCTGCAGGTACGTGGTCACCGCGACGTAGACGAGCGCTCCCACCCAGGCGCCCTCGAGCCGGTAGAGGCCGCCGATCACGGCGATCGCGAGCACGCCGATCGTCTGGCTGAGGTCGATCGAGGCCGGGTCGATGTGCCCGTTCCACCAGACGAAGAGCACGCCGCCGAGGGAGGCGACGAAAGCCCCGAACCCGAACGCGAGCGTGCGGTGGAGCGGGACGTTGTACCCGAGCGAGCTCATCCGGACCGGGTCGTCGCGGACCCCTTGCAGCGAGAGCCCGAAGGGCGTGCGGACGACGTAGCGGATCAGCGCGTAGACGGCGAGCGCGACGAGGAGCGCAGCGTAGTAGAGCCGGAAGGGGTGGGCGTCGACGCTGCCGATCACGCTCGGCGCGCCGATGCCGCTGATCCCGCCGAACCCCGACACGTCGGTCACCTGGCCGAAGAAGAGGTTCGCGATCACCGCGTACGTGAGCGTGATCATCAGGAAGTAGATGCCGACGCTGCGGCTCGAGAGCGCGCCGAAGAGGAGGCCGATCGCCGTTGCGACCGCGATCCCGAGCACGACGCCGAGCCAGGGGTCCAAGCCGAGGTTGAGACCCTTCGAGTTCGTGGTCACGGCGTTCCCGAGCACGAAGCCCGCTATCCCGTAGAGCGCCACCTGGCCGAGCGACACCATGCCGCCGTAGGCGTTCAGGAAGATGAGGCTGGCCGCGACGATGCCGAGGAAGAGCACCTGCGTGAGGATCACGGCCACGAAGTAGCGGCTGAAGATCAGGGGCGCGAGGGCGGCGGCGCCGAGCGCCGCGAGGCCGACGATCCGGTCCGGGGTCGCCCGCCCGAGGGCGGCCCGGCTCACGCGGGCCGCCCGAAGAGTCCGAGCGGCCGCACCGCCAGGACGACGGCGAGCAGCACGAACGTGAAGATGATCGAGTAGTAGGTGTAGTCGGCCGGCAGATACGCGGCCGAGAGGTTGGTCGTGAGCCCGAGCAGGAGCGCTCCGATCGCCGCGCCGCCGAGTGAGCCCATCCCGCCGATGATCACTACGACGAGCGAGTTGAGCAGCCAGTTGGCGTCGACGCCGGGCGCGAGGCTCGCGAACGAGCCGCCGATCACGCCGCCGAGCCCGGCGAGGGCGGAGCCGACGACGAAGGCGAGCGCGAACGTGAGCTGGATGTTGATCCCGAGCGCCGAGACCATCTGGCGGTCGTCGACTCCGGCGCGGATGATCATGCCCGTCCTCGTCTTCTGCAGCCAGAGCCAGAGCGCGACCCCGATCGCGACCGCGAGGGCGAGAATGAACAGGCGGGTGAGCGTGTACTGGACCCCGGCGACGTGGAGATCGACGAACTTGTCGAGCGTCCCCGGCCACGCGACGTCCTCCGCGATGCCGCCGAAGTGGGCGAGCATCTGGTCGGCCAGGATGATCGAGATCGCGATCGTGATCAGCGCCTGCCGCAGGTCCTGGCCCTGGTTCCAGCGCAGGAACACCTGCTGCGTCAAGAGCCCGAGTCCGGCGACGCAGGCGGTGCCGACGAGCAGGGGGCCGACCCACTTGGCGAGGCTGACCTGGTCGCTCGTCAGCCCGAAGCCGCCCCCGCCGCCGACCCAGCGCCGCTGCAGGTCGATCGCGATGTAGCCGCCGAGCAGGAAGAAGGAGCCGTGCGCCATGTTCACGACGCGCATCAGGCCGAAGATGAGCGTGAAGCCGCTCGCCACCACGAAGTAGAGGCCGGCGGCCGTGAGGCCGTTCAGGATCGTGATCAGGAAGTCGGCCGGGTCGTCGACCGCCGAGCCGAACGACGTCCCGCTCGCGAGGAAGACGATCCAGAGCAGCGCGAACCCGACGAGCAGCGTGCCGAGGGCCGCGGGGAGGTAGCGGAGGATCCGCGCGCGCACGAGCCGCGAGCTCACGAGTGCACCCGCTCCCGGCCGGTGAAGAGGCTCGCGCGCTCGGCGCCCGGCTGCTGCTCGATGTCGTCGCCGAGCTGGCGCAGCTCCGTCACGACCGAGCGGTCGAGCGTCGAGACGTCGGGCCAGTCGATCTCGACCAGGTTGCCTCCGGGGTCGCGCAGGTACATCTGCACCTCGCCGCTCGGCAGCTCGTAGATGGGCGACGACCACCCGCCGTCCTTGATGCCGAGCTCCCGGATGCGGAGGTAGAAGGCCTCGAAGTCGTCGACCTCGACGCCGAAGTGGTGGAAGCGCGGAGTCCCCTCCTCCCGCTGTTGGAAGAGATGGAGCTGCAGCTCGCCGATCCGGAGCCACACCACCGGCACGGAGAACGTCGGCGTCGGCAGGCGCTCGGCGTCGAAGAGCTCCTCGTAGAAGCGCGCCGACTGCTCGAGATCCCGGGCCGAGACGCTGACGTGATTGAGGCCTAGCGCTCGCACGGGACGCCCAGTATGACGCCGAGGGCATAGGAGAACTGCGATTTTCCTACAGCAGCGATAGGCTGAGCCTATGAACCTGCGGCAGCTTCTCTGCTTCCTCGCGGTGGCGGAGGAGGGCTCCTTCACGCGCGGCGCCGAACGCGTCGGGATCGCGCAGCCGTCGCTCTCGCAGCAGATCCGGGGACTCGAGCGGGAGCTCGGAGGCGCGCTCGTGGAGCGGCTGCCGCGGGGGATCGCGCTGACGCCCGCCGGCCGCGTCTTCCTGCCCGAGGCGCGGGCGGCCGTCCAGGCGGCCGAGCGCGCCGCCCGCGGTGCGCGCGCCGCGCTCGGCCTCGACGCCGGCGAGCTCGCGATCGCGACCGTACGCTCGATCGCGGTCGGCATCCTGCCCGACTCGCTGCGCACCTGGCACGAGCAGCACCCGGAGGTGACGATTCGCCTGCACGAGTACCGGCACCGCAGACCGCTCGAGGAGGACGTTCGCCGCGGCACGGGCGACCTCGGCGTGGGCCCACGTCCCACGGCGTGGTCGGGGCCGCTCGTCGAGCTCGGCTGGGAGCATTTCGTCGTCGTGCTCCCGCCCTCCGACCCGCTCGCCGGGCGCAAGACGGTGCGACTGCGCGAGCTCGCCGACCGGGGCTGGGTTCTCTTCGAGCAGGGCTTCGGGCTCGCGGACGTCGTCACCGCCGCGTGCGCGCGCGCGGGTTTCCAGCCCCGCGCGGCCGTGCGAACGGCCCAGTCGGAGGCTGCCGCACGCCTCGCGGCGGCCGGTCTCGGGCCCGCGATGGTGCCCGACAACATCGTCCAGCCCGGGCTCGGGACGGCCGTCGTCGGGATCGATCCGCCCGTCCTGCGGGAGATCGTCGCGTACACGCGGACCGCCTGGTCGCCCCCGGCGGGCGCCTTCGTCGAGCTGCTCAAGAGGTGGAGCTGGGGACCCCCTCCCGCCGCGGGCCGGCAGCGCGAGGGCGCCTCCGCTGCGCCTGCTTGACGCCTCGCGGAGGCGCCCGTAGCCTGCCTCGAGGCGCGCATTCCACGACTGGAGGATCGATGTCTGAGACGTACCGGGCCGTGATTCCCTACGAGTCGCTCGATCCCCTGACGATCGGAGCCGCCGACGACGAGAGCAAGGTCTACCGCAACGAGCTCGAGCTCGAGATTCCGCAGGCGAACCTGCTCGCGGCCGTCTATCCGGAGGAGCCGGCGCCCGTCGGGGACGCGACGGAGGCGGCCCGGGCCGCGCTCGAGGCGCCCTTCTCGGGCCCGAGCTTCTCGAGCCTCCTCTCCTCGGCGCAGAGCCTCGCGGTCGTGATCGACAACCAGTTCCGGCCGACCCCCGCGTCGAGGCTGCTGCCGCCGGTCCTCGACGCGATCGAGGCGGCGGGCATCGGCGACGCCCGCGTCGTCTGCGCGAACGGGAAGGTCTTCCCGATGTCCGAGTCCGACATCGAGCTGAAGCTCGGGCGGGAAAACCTCGCGCGCATGGAGCGGCTCGGCATCCCGTTCCTGCAGAACGAGCCGCGTAACCCAGAGCAGTACGTCTACGTCGGCGTCTCCTCGCGCGGCACGCCCGTCTGGCTGCACAAGGAGGTCGCCCGCTCGGAGGTCAAGATCACGATCGGGCAGGCGCAGGCGAACCACTGGGGCTACGGCGGCGGCGGCAAGCTCATCCTCCCGGGCGTGGTCTCCGACGAGACGATCGAGTCGAACCGCTGCAACTTCGTGCCCTCGCCGCAGACCCACTACGGCGCGCTCGCCGGGCCGATGCGGTCGGACATCGACGAGGTGGCCGCGATGTGCGGCCTGGACGCGACGATGAACGTCCTGCTCGACACGCACGGCCGCGTCTTCCACGTCAACTTCGGCTCGCACCCCGACTCGCACCGCGAGGCGATTCGCCTCTTCAACGACGTCTATGCCTACGACGAGAGCGTGATCCGCGAGCGCGGGCCGGCCGACATCGCGATCTGCGGCGTCTTCGCCCCGACCGACCACCTCTTCTTCCACACGGGGTGGGGCTGCATGTCGGCCGACCTCGTCCTCAAGGACGGCGGCTCGCTCATCTACTGCAGCCCGTCGCCGGGCGTGCACACCGAGGTCGGGGACTTCCCGGGGCTCGCGCTGATGGATCTGATGAAGCCGTACATGCCGGCCACGAGCGCGAGCTACGAGCAGGTGCTGCGCGACATCCACGCGAGGAAGATCCAGATGTGGGCCGGCTGCATCTGGGTGCCGATCTACGAGGTGATGACCCGGAAGCAGCTGACGATGGTCACGCTCGAGGAGAACCTCGAGCTGGCGGCCGACATCGGCATGGACGCCACGACGTCGCTCGACGAGGCGTTTGCGGCCGCGCTCGAGCGGCACGGTCCCGAGGCGAAGGTGATCGTGCTCCCGTACGCGCGCTACCAGCTGCCGCGGAACGCGATCCGGCTGCACGCCGAGCCGCTCCGGCTCCCGGAGGTCGCGCACGCCTAACGGCCCGGAGATCCGCGGCTCGACCACCATCGTCGAGGTGCTCCGGATGTTTCCGGGCGGCGAGGCGGCGAGGCTGATGTCCCGGCTCTCCTGGCCCTGCGCCCACTGCGGCGGAGCCTTTCACGAGCCGCTGACGCTGGCCGCGACGCGGCATGCGAACTCCCCGCGCGCGGTGCTCGAGGCGTTCCGCGCGCTCGCCGAGCCGGGGGGACCGAGCGAGGAGCTCGTGGGACGCGCCGCGCAGAAGGTGTGACGGAACCGGCGCTCTCGGCCGTCGGGGAGCTGATGGTGGACGTGTCCGTCCGGGGTCCGGGCGGCCACGAGGCGGAGGTGCGCCTCGGTCCCGGAGGGTCGGCGGCGAACGCTGCCGGGTGGGCGGCGGCATGCGGCGCGCGGGCGACGGTGATCGGGCGGGTGGGAGCGGACCCGGCGGGGCGCATGCTGCGGGCCGAGCTCCTCGGGCGCGGCGTCGAGGCCAGGCTCGCCGTTGACGAGCGGGCGCGGACGGGGACCTTTCTCGCGTTCTCCCGCGACGGCGAGATTGTCGCCGACCGGGGCGCGAACGCCCGGCTCGAGCCGTCCGACCTGCCGGCGCGGATCGAGGCGGACGCGGTGCTCGTCTCCGGGCACGTGCTCCTGCGGGACGGCTCGGCGCCTGCCGGTCGCGCGGCGCTCGAGCGCGCCCGGGCGGTGTGGATCGCGGTCGACGTGGGCTCTGCGGGGCTCGTCTCCGAGGGCGGGCTCGAGCTGGTCCGCGAGCGGGCGCGCGGGGCGTCGGTGCTGCTCGCGAACGAGGCGGAGGCGCGCGCGCTCACGGGTGCGGAGGCCGAGGAGGCTGCGCGCGTCCTCGGCGGCGCCTTCCGGCTCGCGTGCGTGAAGCGCGGCGCCAAGGGAGCCGTGGCCGTCCTCGACGGACGGGTCGCGTCCGCGACCGCTCCGCGGGTCGCAGTGGTGGACGGCGCGGGGGCCGGCGACGCCTTCGCGGCCGGGCTGCTCGTCGCGCTCGCGCGCGGCCGCGAGCTCGCGGCCGCGCTCGGGGAGGGGTGCCGCTGCGGCGCGCTCGCCGCCGGGCCCGGCGGCCCGTGGCCCGCCGCCGGACGGCCGTAGCGGAGCGCGTTGTCCCGCGCAGCCACGTCTATGCCCCAGGGCGCTAGACAGGTCCAACGGAGACGGTGCGCTGGCTCGAGCCCGTCGGGCCGGGGTTTCTCGGGCGAGTCGGGCCTGCGCTTCCACGCCACTGCCGTGTCTCCGGACATGTCTTCGCCCCAGGGCGCTGGGCACGTCCCTGACCGGCGTGTCCGCGGCGACCCGAGACGGGACGCAGGCCACCGCTCGCCCCGGCAAGGGGGCAGCCCCTTCTGACTCGAGTCGAACGTCCCCGACGGCGCGGCGATCGAGTCCCTGTTGTAATGAGCGCGGTGAGCGTCGGCACCGAGCGCGAGACGTGGGTGGGGCAGTCCGTGCTCCGGGTCGAGGACGAGGCGCTCCTGCGCGGAGCCGGGCGCTTCATCGACGACCTCGACCCGGCGCCGAGAGCGGGCCACGCGGCCGTTCTCCGCTCCGAGCTCGCCCACGCACGCGTCACCCTCGACGTGGGCGCCGCGCTGAAGGCTCCGGGCGTCGTCGGCGTGCTGACGGGCGCCGACGTCGCCGCGATGTCGCGGCCGTTCGCGGCCGGCGCCGACTCGCCCGTTCCCCACTACGCCGCCGCGCACGAGACCGCGCGCTACGTCGGCGAGCCCCTCGCCGTCGTCGTCGCGCGCGACCGCTACCTCGCCGAGGACGCACTCGAGCTGATTGCGGTCGACTACGAGCCGCTCGACGCCGTGCTCGATCTTCGGGAGGCGGCGGCCGGCCCCGCCTGCGTGTCCGACCGCTCGTTCGCCTACGGGGACCTCGACGCCGGCTTCGCGCGCGCCGACCTGATCGTGCGCGGGCGCTTCGAGTTCCCGCGCTGGACCGGCGCGCCGGTCGAGTGCTACGGCGTCGTCGCCGACTGGAACCAGGGCTCGGGCGTCCTCACCGCGTGGACGAACTTCCAGGGGCCCTTCACCCTGCACTCGGTGGCGGCGGGGGCGCTCGGGCTCCCGGGCTCGAAGCTTCGCCTCGTCACGCCGCCGGACAGCGGCGGCAGCTTCGGCATCAAGTCGTCGGTGTTCTCGTACGTGGTGCTGATGGGACTCGCCTCGCGCAAGCTCGGCGTGCCGGTGCGCTGGATCGAGGACCGGCTCGAGCACCTGGCGGGCAGCGCCCACTCCACCGCGCGCAGCACCGACGTGGAGGCGGGCTTCACCTCGGACGGCGAGCTCGTCGCGCTCCGCTACGACGCCGTCGAGGACGTGGGGGCGTACCTGCGCGCGCCGGAGCCCGCGACGCTGTACCGGATGCACGGCTCGCTCGCCGGCGCCTATCGCGTCCGGAACGTCGCCGTGCGGAACCGGGTCGTGCTCACGAATCGCTGCCCGAGCGGGCTCAACCGGGGCTTCGGCGGGCCGCAGCTCTACTTCGGGCTCGAGCGGACGATGGCGATCGCGGCCGGGAGGGTCGGGCTCGACCC
>JBBSIG010000100.1:0-8779 GCA_038232215.1 Gaiellales bacterium
CGGTGCGCCTCGATCAGCTCGTGCGCGATCCGCGAGAGCGTCCGGTCGATCGCCCCGTGGTCGAGCAGGATCCGTCCCGCCGAGGCGCGAGTCGTCGTCGTCATGCGGCTCCTTTCCGGCCTCGCTGGACCGGCTTAAAGGGTTCGGCTCGGGAGAGCCTACTCGCCCGGGCGGACGGTCTCGCTGCGTCCGTCGCTGTCGAGGATCGTCCGGACGAGCTCGACCCCGGCTCCCACCACACCGTCGTGGAAGACGATCGACTCGCGCACGGTCGCCCCCTCCTCCACGACGACTCCCGGGGACAGCACCGAGCGCTCGACCGTGCCGCGCACGACGCAACCCGGGGCGATCCAGCTCTCGGCGATCGACGCCGACCACTCGATCCGGGCCGGCGGCCGCACGACGGTGTTCGTGAGGATGGGCCAGTCGGGATCGTCGAGCCGGAGCGCCGGCTCGGCCTCCAGGAGCTGCATGTGCGCGCCCCAGTAGCTCTCGATCGTCCCGACGTCGCGCCAGTAGCCGTCGAGCCGGTACTCGTACGCCCGCCCCTCGTCGACGAGACGGGGCACGAGCGCGTCGCCGAAGTCCTCGAGCCCCGTGTCCTCGTCGCCCTCCGCGAGCTCCTCGAGCGCGTCGAGCAGCGCCGCGGTGGTGTACACGAAGACCTCGGTCGCGACGAGCCCCGTGCGCGGCTCCTCGGGCTTGTACTCGAAGCCCGTGACGCGCCCGTCGCCGTCCGCCTCCACCACCCCGAAGCGGCCCGCCTCCGCGCGGGGAAGCTCGGTCGTCACCATGGTCACGACCGCCTCCCGCTCACGATGCGCGGCGATCACCTGCCCGTAGTCGAGCGTGTAGACGTGGTCGGCGCTGAGCACGAGCAGGAGCTCCGGCGCCTGCCGCTCGAGCTCCGTCTTGTTGCGGTAGATGGCGTCGGCGTTCCCCTCGTACCAGCCGCTCTCGCTCTCGCCCAGATACGGCGCGACGACTCGCAGCCCGCCGTGCGTGCGATCGAGGTCCCACGGGCGCCCGTTCGCGAGGTGCTCGTTGAGCGAGTGCGGTTGGTACTGCTGGATCACCCAGACGTCGGAGATGCCGCTGTGCAGGCAGTTCGAGAGCGGGAAGTCGATCAGGCGATAGACGCCCGCGAACGGCAGCGCCGGCTTCGCGCGCCGCTCGGTGAGCGCCCCGAGGCGGCCGCCCTCGCCGCCGGCGAGGACGAGGGCGAGCGTCTCGAGCCGGGCCATGAGCCTCCCGTCACCGCCCTGCGCGCCCCGGAAACCCGCTCCCGGGCCTCACGATGGCGCAAGCTCCATCCGCGCGGCAACGTCGGTGTCGGTGACAACGTCGACGGCGCACGACGCCTGACCGGCCGCTCCGGCGGGGACGCCGATCTCGAAGCTCTTCCCCTCATGGGCGGGGAGCCTGATCGTCGCGAGGTGCGTGCCGTCGTCCTTCTGCACGTCGAGCGTCGTCGTCGCGTCGGACTGGGAGAGGAGGTCGAGCCGAAGCATTCCCGCCGGTCAGCCGTAGGTGACGAGCCGCGCCTGCTGGTGCACGAGACCGAGTTCCCCGAGCTCGGCGGTGAAGGTCACAGATCCCTGGAGCTCGGTCGAGAGCCGCGCCGGACCGTCGAGACGCCAGAGGGCGAGCCTGGACCTCCCGGCGTCCGCGACCTTCGCTCCCACGAGCCCGTAGACGGTCGAGGCGGCCAGGTAGGGATCCGTGAGCGCAGCTCCGTCCGGCAGCGAGAGCCGCCCGTCGGCGCCGATCGAGACGGATTGCTGTGGCAGCGGGCCGACCACGTGTGCCCCGGGGAGGTCGTAGACGCTCGCGATGCGGTCGTTCCAGAAGAGGTTGACCCAAGCCGGCGCGCCGCCGCTCCAGGCCTGCTCTCCGGCGTAGAGGAACGAGACCGGCCCCTGCGCCGCACGGTCGATCCAGCGCGGGTCGTCCGCCGCCATGATCGAGCGAAAGTCCCGGGCCCGGGACGAGACGACCCGGCTCGTGACGACGGAGGCGGGCACGAGCAGCGCGAGCGCGAGCAGCGGCAGCACCCACGCCAGGCGGCGGGGCAGGAGGAGGAGCGCGAGCAGCAGCAACCCGGTCGCGACGACGACCACGGCTTTCAGATCGAGCTCTGGCTGCCGTACTCGGAGCTCGTACAGCGGGATGACCGAGAAGGCGTCCGGCTCGGCCGCCTGCGAGACGAGCCGCCCGAGCGGGAGCGCGAGCAGCGCGGCGAGCGCGAGGCCGGCCGCGAGGGCCCCGGCGATCCGCGGCCTCGGCGCTCCCCGGTCGAGCCAGAGCGCGAGACCGACGAAGAGGATCGGGGCCAACCCGAGCAGGTTTCGCTCGGCGAGCCGGCCGAGCAGACGGGAGGTGAAGACGCCCACCTCGACGACGAGTCCGACCGTGAGCGCGACCGCCACCGCGAGGTAGGCACGGGCCTCGGGCGACCGCTCCCGCCCCGCGAGCGCCCGCCCGAGGAGGAGCGCGACGGCGACGGGCGGGAAGACGGCGGTCAGGAGCAGGAGGTCGGCCGCGTGGTAGAGCGTGTAGCGGAGCGCGTCCGCGACGCCGTAGGAGGTCTGACCCGTTACCCGGTAGGCGCCGAGCAGCTCGCCAGCCGACCCGCCCGTCGCCACTTTCGCGAGCGCGAAGGCGAGGACGGGGAGCACGAGGGCAGCGAGAGCCGGGGCGAGGCGGAACGCCGCCTTGGGAGACTTACGTGAGAAGACCGCCTCGAGCACGATCGCGAGCACGAGGGCCGGCACCAGCACGATCGCCTGCAGACGCGTGCCGATCGCAGCGGCAATCGCCGCCACGAGGAGCGCCTGGTTCCCGAGGCTCGGCCGCGCGAGCGCGCGCGCCATCGCCCACGCGGCGAGGCAGAGCAGCGGATAGAAGGCAACCTCCGTCATCACGAAGCCGGAGAAGGCGAGGCCCGGCACCGCGAGCGTGAGCGCCGCGGCGACGAGCGCCCAGCGCGTCCTCGTCAGCGAGCGGGCCCAGAGGTAGACGGGCACGGCGGTCAGCGACATGAGCAGGGCCTGCACGGCCTTGAGGAGGCCGTAGCCCAGCTCGAGGTCGCCGATGCTCAGGGGCAGCCCCGCGAGCGCGGGATACACGAGGCTGTAGAAGGGGACGGGCGCGGACAGGATCTCGAAGTGTCCCGTCCGGTACAGGCTCTGCCCGAGCTCCCCGTAGATGAGCTCGTCGGGCGTGTACCAGGGAGACGGCACGCCGCGCGCTGCCCAGAGACGAAGGACGGTGGAGAGGAGGACGAGGCCGACGAGAGCGGTGCCTGCGGCTCCCGGCCGACCCCGAGGGCGCACGTCAGCGAGGCCTCGTCCGCGTGCGGGCGGGAGCTCGGTGGGCGGGCGTCCTCCTACCGGCGGCAGCGGCCTGACGGGCTGCCGTCGCACGCGCGCTCCGCACGTAACCGGTCCGGCGCAGGAACTCGCGCAAGCTTCCGAGATACGCGCGGCCGGCCGGATAGCCGTCCCTCTCGACCCCGCGACCGAGCTCGCCTCTCCGGTATGCACGCTCGAGGACGGCCCAACCCTGCCGCTCGCGGCCGAGCGAGTACTGGTCGGCCAGGTACGCGGCGAGGATCCCGCGCACCTCCGGGATCGTGCTCCCGCGCCGTTCCACGTACAGGCGGAGGAGAGACCGGGCATCTGCTTTGACGGCCGCGGGAAAGCCCCGTGTCACGTCGAGGAGCCGGCCGTGTCCGAAGTGCCAGATGCGCACCGGGTCGAGCGAGGATACGTAGGGCGTGAACGTGTAGGCGAAGCGATCGTCGTACGTCGAGAGCTCCGGCCGGCCGTCGTGGTTCAGGTCCACGAGCCTGTAGCCCACGTTCCCCCACCAGACGACCGACTTGCCGTAGTCGCCGCGAGACGCTCGATAGCGGTAGACGAGGGAGTACCGACAGCAGTGGGCGCCGCCCGAGAAGAGATCGACGAGCACCTCGGGCTCGCCGTCGGAGTCGAGGTCGCGCACGTGGATCGGGCCGCCGGGGGAGTCCAGCCCGGGCGCCCACGTCGGGCAGCCTCCGCAGCCGAGACGAGCGAGCGGCTCGTCGAGCCGGCGTCGGCCGGCCCGGACGATCCGAACCCGCGCGTCCCGGTACCGGAACGCGCTCTCACGGTACGAGAGGGTGGAGGCCACGCGGCCCGACTGCGCCGTCCGCGTCTCCACGACGTTCCGCGAGAGCTCGAGCGACCAGCAGAGGATCCGGCCGGCGCCGCCGGCGCCGAGAGCGTCCACCTCGAGCGCCCAGACACCCCGGGCCGCCGTCCCTTCGAGCAGGGCGAGCGGCTCCTCCGGCCGGTAGGCGGAGTCGCGGAACGGAGCCTTGCCCCGCGCGATCGGCGTCCCGAAGCGGTCGTCGAAGACGACGAGGCCGCCGCCGTCCCGGCACGCCCCGGCGCCCTCGCCGAAGTCGCGCCCGGCCCCCCCGCGTTCCGCGCTGAGGACGACGGCCGTGCCGTCCGGTGCGCGAACGCGCACCGTCACGTCCGCCGCACGGCTGAGGTCGATCCGCAGCGAGACGACGACGTGTGACACCGGGCCGGCGTCCGGCACGCGGATCGTCGAGCGGGCGGTCTCCCCCGCCACGACGGGCACGCTCACCGCCCCGCTCCGGTACAGCCGCGTCGCGGCACCGGCGGGGCCCACGGCGAGTGCGGCCGCGAGCCACGCGGCGAGGAAGGCGAGTCGTCGCATCCTGCTCGTGTCTCTCGCCCGATGTTACGTCGCCGCGACGACGACGAGTCCCTGCTGTGGGTACACCACGCGCGCGGGCAGCTCGCGCTCGGCCCGCTCGAGGCCGGCCCGGTACTCGCGCTCGTCGATCAGGTCGAACGTCGAGATGTGGCGGCCGCGGATCCGGCGCAGCGCCTCCTCGCGGTCGATCGACTTCGTGAGGCTCAGCGGCCTGATCCGGACCGATGCGAAGCCCGCCTCCGCCAGCTCGTCCTCCAGCTGTCCACCCGTCGGGAACCGGGCCCGGTCGATCGACTCGAGCGAGGGGAAGAGCCGATTCAGGTAGAAGCGCCCGAAGTGCTCCGGCGCGAACGTCCAGAGCGCGAAGCGACCGTCCTCGCCGAGCACGCGGCGGATCTCCGCGAAGGCCCTGGGGCGGTCGACCAGGTGCACCACGAGAGTCATGACCGCGCGCTGGAACCACCGGTCCGTGAAGGGAAGGGCCTCCGCGGCGGCGAGCTTGAAGCCGGCTCCCCGCGGAGCCTTGGCGCGAGCGACCGCCAGCATCTCCGGCGTGGGATCGATTCCCCAGACCTTCGCGCCCGCGCGCTCTGCGAGCGCGGCGGTGAGCGTGCCGGTGCCGCAGCCGACGTCGAGCACCCGCGTTCCGCGAAGATCGCCCTCCGCAACGAGGGCTCTGAAGACGGCCCACCAGGCGTCGTCCGGCGCGCGCAACTCGTCGTACGACGCGGCGCGGGCGGCGAAGTCCGGGCGCCGCTCCGCGGCGGGGGGCGTCACGTCAGCGTGGACGGTACGGGCTCGGGCCGCCGCTGCTCGGGCAGGGCTCCCCCTTTGACGAGCCGTGGCGGGCCGCGCTCGGGGAACGGCACCTCGATCACGTCGAAGTCCTTGGGCACGACCGTCTCGGGAAAGAGGGCGCGCGCCTCCCGGGCCACGTCGGGACCGAAGTAGCGGCTCGAGAGGTGGGTGAGCGCGAGCAGGCCGACCTCGGCCGCCCGCGCCACGGTCGCGGCGTCCGCGGCCGTCGAGTGCGACGTCTCGCGGGCCCGCTCGCGCTCGTCCTCGCAGAAAGTCGCCTCGTGGACGAGCACGTCCGCGCCGCGAGCGGCCTCGAGCACGCTCGCGGCCGGGGCCGTGTCTCCGGCGAGCACGACGCGCCGGCCGGGCCGAGGCTCTCCGAGCACCTCTGCGGGCGCGACCGTCCGCCCATCCGCGAGCTCGACGCTCTCGCCGCGCTGCAGCGCCCCCCGCTCGGGCCCGGCAGGAACGCCGAGCGCATCCGCGGTCTCGACCTCGAAGCGACCCGGACGCGACTCCTCCGCCAGGGCGTACCCGACCGCCGACACGCCGTGGGCGACTGCGAAGGTCTCGATCCGGTACTCGGCGCGAGCGAGCGAGTCCCCGGGCCTCAGCTCCTCGAGCTCGAGCCGGAACGGGAGCTGGCCGAACACGCGCCGCAGCGCCTCGAACAGCCGGACGAGCCCCGGGGGGCCCCACACCGTGATCGGCTCGGTGCGACCGCGCAGCGAGAACGTCTTCAACATCCCCGGCAGCCCGAGATAGTGGTCGGCGTGGAAGTGCGTGAGGAAGACCTCGCGCAGGTCGACGAGGCCGATGCTCGAGCGCAGGAGCTGCCGCTGCGTACCCTCCGCGCAGTCGAAGAGCAGGCGCTCGCCCCCCCGGCGAAGCAGCGTCGCGGACGGGGCGCGCCTCGCGGTGGGCGCCGACCCGGACGTGCCGAGGAAGACCAGGTCGAGATCCACCCGCCGATCGTAGCTCCGGCCCGCCTGGGGCTCTGAGCTTCTCTCAGTCCGAGACGGGCTCTCGGCCCGACGTCCCGCCGCCGACGAGTCGCCGCCAGCGCAGTGTGCGCAGCATCAGGCCGAGCGCGGCGGCGCCGAGCACGACGTTCACGACCACGAGCGCCACGTGCACACCGACGCTGAAGCTGAGCAGGTGCGTCGCCGTGACCTTGCCGCCGAAGACGTAGACGAGCAAGCCCTGCTCGGTGCCGATCCCACCCGGCGTGAACGGGAGCAGGGTCGACAGGCTCTGCACGACCTGGACGAGCAGGGCGTTGTGGAGACTCGCCTCGATCCCGAACGCGCGCAGGAACCAGTAGACGCTCGCCAGCCGGAACCCCCACGAGAGCGCCTGCCAGCTCGCGACCTCGCGGACGTACCGTCTCCGGTCGCCCAGGATCGCGAACCCCCGCGCGACGCGCCTCTTGAAGGCGATCGCCTTCCTGGCGGCGAGGGCGCCGACCACGACGAGCGCCACGAGGAGCACGGCGCCGCCGATCTCCGCGACCCTGGGGTGACGGAGGAGCCACGACCAGTCGACGGAAGGCAGCCGCGGAACGACGTCGAGGCCCGGCAGCACCCCCTGCTCGAGGGCCCAGAGGAAGAGGGCACCGGCGACGAGGAAGTCGAAGAGCGTCTCCACCACGAGCGTCGCGCCGAGCGTCGGGTACGCGCTTCCCGGAAGGCGCCGCCTGACGAGATAGAGCTTGACGACGTCGCCGCCGCGGGCCGGCGTGATCGCGTTGACGCCCACGCCCGCGACGTAGGCGCCGAGAACCGTCCGCCAGGGCAGACGCACCCCCGGATAGGCGGCGAGGAGGATGTTGCGCCAGGCACGTGTGCGGACGACGACCTTCGCGACGTGGAAGAGGAACGCGATCGCGAGCGCCCTCCAGCCCACAGCCGCGAGCTGCTCGAAGAAGACGCGAAGCGCGTGCAGGATCCGTTCCACGCGAGTGGCGCAACCTTAGTCTGGCTCCGAAGTTCGCGCACGTATCAGGCGGCGAGGGCGGTGGCGGGGTTGGTGTCCGTCTTGGCGAGCAGCCGGTCGAGGTCTTGGCGCGTGAACGTCCACTGGAAGGGCGCGGCGATCTGTTCGTAGCGCCGACCGAAGGCCAGGAGCTGCTGCTCGAGGGTGTCGAGGTCGTTGAAGTCGTTCGGAGTGACGACCTTGCGCTGGACGACGGAGAAGTAGATCTCGGCCTGGTTGAGCCAGGAGGCGTGGACGGGGGTGTGGACGACGATCAGGTTCGGCCAGGCGCCTTGGAGGCGGTCGATCGAGCGTTGACCGCGGTGGGCGGAGCCGTTGTCGGTGATCAGGAAGACGCGCTGCGCGCGGCTGTACGGGTGCTGGGACATGAACTGCTCGACGAGCGCGTCGAACGGCTCGATGCCGTCCTTGGGCGCGCAGCGGTCGAAGATGCGCGCGCGGCGGGCGTCCCAGGCGGCCAGGTAGCAGAGAGCGCCCTTGCGCTCGTACTCGTGCTCGACCTTCTGGGTGGCGCCGGGCCGCGCGGGACGGGTGGCGGCGATCCGCTTGCGCGCCTGGATCGAGGGCTTTTCGTCGGCGCAGACGACGTAGTCGCCGGGGTGCAGACGCTCGCCCTGCCAGCAGCCGGCGTAGAGGTCGAGGATCGGGCCGGCCCGCTCGGCGAAGTGGGGGTCGCGCGGGAAGATCCAGGATCGGTGCTGCCAGGGCTTGATCGCGTCCTGCGAGAGCCAGCGCCAGACCGTGACGTCGCTGAGCCGCTCGACGATCCCGCGCGTGGCCGCCTCGCGTGCGAGTTCGGCCGAGGACCAGCGCGACAGCGGCACCCCGCCTGCGGCGGGCAGTTCGCACGCCATCGCGATCACCTCAGCGCGTACGTGAGGGGGGAAAGGTCGGCGGCCGGCCCCGCCGCGGACGGTCTTCCAAGCCGGCCAGGCGCTGCTCGAAGAAGCGCTTGCGCCACTGCGAGACGACCTCGCGGCGGCAGTTCAAGCGGGCGGCGATCTGGTCGTTGCGGCACGCACGTTCGATCCGGCTGGCGGCGGTTCGCGCCGAGGAGCTGCTGGAGGAGCGGACACTGCCCTATGACGAGGAGGCGGTGGAGCGGGTGCTGCGCCCGCTGGCCGGTGGTGCGCTGCTGCTACGAGGCGGGCCCGACCGGATTCGGTCTTCAGCGGCATCTCGTCGAGCGTGGCATCGACTGTCAGGTGGTGGCGCCGGGCCTGGTGCCGCAGCGGCCGGGTGACCGGGTCAAGAC
>JBBSIG010000101.1:0-8739 GCA_038232215.1 Gaiellales bacterium
ACCATGTCGGCCACCACCGCCGACGCCGTCTCGATGCCGCCGGCCCCGGGACCCTCGAGGGTGATCTCGCGGATCGCGTCGCCGTGCAGCATGACCGCGTTGAACGGACCGGTGACCGCCGCCAGCGGATGGCCGCGGTCGACGAGCGCCGGCCCCACGCGCACGTCCACCCGCCCCTCCACGAGCGTCGCCGTGCCCACGAGGCGCACGACCGCCTCCAGGTCGCGCGCCGCGGAGACGTGCTCGGGACGCACCCGCTCGATCCCCTCGTAGGCGACGTCGCCGAGCACGACCCGGGAGCCGAACGCAACCGTCGCGAGAATCGCCATCTTGGCCGCCGCGTCGGCGCCCGACACGTCCTCGGTGGGATCGGGCTCGGCGTAGCCGAGCGCCTGCGCCTCGGCGAGCGCCCCCTCGTACGAGTCGCCGGCCTCCATCCGCGTGAGGATGAAGTTCGTGGTGCCGTTCACGATCCCGAGCACCCGGTGCACGTTCGTCACGACGAGCGCCTCGCGCAGCACCTTGATCACGGGGATGGCGGCGCAGACGGAAGCCTCGAAGCGGAGCTGCACACCGGCCTCCGAGGCCGCGGCGAAGAGGTCGGCGCTGCGCCGGGCGACGAGCTGCTTGTTGGCGGTCACGACCGGCTTGCCGGCGCGAAGCAGCTCGAGCACGTAGTCGCCGGTCGGCTCGACGCCGCCCATCACCTCCGCGACGAGCGCGATGGCCGGGTCCCGGAGGATGGACTCGAAGTCGGTCGTCAGGACGCCGTCGGCCGCCGCGAAGTCCCGCTCCTTCGCGGGATCGCGGACGAGCGCGCGGACGACGCGAAGCCGGTGCCCGGTCGCGCGCTCCAGCTCGTCCGCCCCCTCGACGAGCAGCCGGTTGACGGCCGCGCCGACGGTGCCGTACCCGAGCAGCGCGACCGGGACGTCAACGGCCGACGCCATCCGCCTCCGAGCCGAGCAGGCCCTGCTTTCCGGCGAGCGAGCGCAGGTCGGCGCCGACCTGCTCTAGCAGCCCGCCGGCCGCCTGCTGCCGAAGCTCGGCGAAGCGGTGCCGGCCCGACTCGTCGTCCGCGATCAGCTCGCGCGCGAAGGCGCCGCTACGCACGTCGTCGAGGATCCCGCGCATCTTCTCGCGCACGTGCTCGTCGATCACGACGGGGCCGCGCGTCAGGTCGCCGAACTCGGCCACGTCGGAGATCGAGTAGCGCATGTACTCGAAGCCGCCCTCGTAGATCAGGTCGACGATCAGCTTGAGCTCGTTCAGGCACTCGTAGTAGGCGATCTCGGGCTGGTAGCCCGCCTCCACGAGGGTGTCGAAGCCCGCCTGGATCAGGGCCGTGACGCCGCCGCAGAGCACTGCCTGCTCGCCGAAGAGGTCGCTCTCGGTCTCCTCCGCGAACGTCGTCTCGAGCATGCCCACGCGTCCACAGCCGATGCCGGTCCCGTAGGCGAGCGCGAGCTCGAGGGCGCGCCCGCTCGCGTCGGCGTGAATCGCGACGAGGCCCGGCGTGCCGGCGCCCGCCACGTACAGCTCGCGCACCCGGTGGCCCGGCGCCTTCGGCGCGACCATGACGACGTCATGCTCCTCCGCCGGCGCGATGCGACCGAAATGGACGTTGAAGCCGTGCGCGAAGAGAAGTGCGGCGTCGGGGTCGAGGCTCGGCTCGACCTCGCGCTCGTAGACGTCCTTCTGCACGTGGTCGGGCAGGAGCAGCGCGACGACCTGCGCGCCGCGCGCTGCGTCGGCGATCGGACGCACGGTCAGTCCGGCGTCCTCGGCCGTCTCCCGCGACGCGCTGCCGGGCCGCAGCCCGACCTCGACCTCGACTCCCGAGTCGCGCAGGTTGAGCGCGTGCGCGTGCCCCTGGCTGCCGTAGCCGATCACAGCGACCTTGCCGTCGAGCAGACCGAGGTCGCCCTCGCGATGGATCGTCGCCACTTGGTGCTCCTTTCGTTGCGGTGGATGTCAGCGCAGCACGTGCTGGCGGCGCGAGACGGGCTGCTTCATGGAGGCGCGGCCGAGCCCGACCCGGCCGGTGCGGACGAGCTCCTTGACGCCGTGCGGCCGGACGAGCTCCTCGAACGAGTCGACCTCGTGCGGCGCGCCTGTGATCTCGAACACGATCGCGTCCGGGCCGAGGTCGGAGACGCGGGCCGAGAAGGCCTCGGCGAGGGTCAGGAGCTCCGCCCGCCGCGCCGGCGGCGCCGACACCTTGATCAGCGCCAGCTCGCGCTCGACCGACTCCTGGGGCACGAGCTCCGTCACCCGCAAGACGTTGACGAGCTTGTGGATCTGCTTCTCGATCTGCTCGAGCGCGTGCTCGGCGCAGTCCACGCGCAGGGTGATGCGCGAGACGTCGTGCCGCTCGGTCGGGCCCACAGCGAGGCTCTCGATGTTGAAGCCGCGCCGCCGGAACATGCTCGTGATGCGGGTGAGGGCGCCCGGCGTGTTCTCGACGTGGACGGAGAGCGTGTGCTTCACACCGGCACCGCCTCTCCGCCCGGGTACTCGACGAGGTCGAGCGCGCCCGCGCCCGCCGGGATGATCGGGAAGCAGTGCTCGCGCGGATCGACGCGGCAGTCGACGACGGCCGAGCGTCCGCAGGCGAGCGCCTCCACGAGGGCGCCCTCGAGCTCCTCGTCCGACGAGACGGTGAAGCCCCGGGCCCCGTAGGCGTCCGCGAGCGCCGCGTAGTCGGGCAGGGCGTGCGTGAGCTCGATCTGGGACAGACGCTCGCCGAAGAACATGTCCTGCCACTGGCGCACCATGCCGAGGTAGCCGTTGTTCACGAGCACGACCACGATCGGCAGGCGCTCGAGCGTCGCCGTCGCCAGCTCCTGGCACGTCATCTGGAAGCAGCCGTCGCCGTCCACGCAGACCACGGTGGCCTCGGGCCGGGCCGCCTTGGCGCCGATCGCGGCCGGGATGCCGTAGCCCATCGTGCCGAGCCCGCCGGAGGTGATGAAGGAGCGGGGCCGGTCGCAGAGCAGATACTGCATCGCCCACATCTGGTGCTGGCCGACGCCGGTCGTGAAGACCACGTCGCGGCCGGCGGTCAGCTCCTGCAGCGTCTCGAGCACGAGCTGGGGCTTCAGGAGGTCGCCCTCGCCGCCGTAGCGAAGCGGGAAGCGCTCGCGCCAGTCGGCGAGCTCGGCGAGCCACGCCTCGGTGGCGCCGGGGCGCGCGAGCGCGGGCAGCTCGTCGGCGAGTCCGGCGAGCACCGACTTGAGCGGCCCCACGACGGGGATGTCGGCGTAGCGGAGCTTGTCGATCTCGGCCGGGTCGACGTCGAGGTGCACGACCGGGATGCCGGGCGCGAAGGACGCGAGCTTGCCCGTCACCCGGTCGTCGAAGCGGGCACCCACGGCGACGAGGAGATCGCACTTGTTCATGGCCCAGTTCGACCACTTCGGGCCGTGCATCCCGGGCCAGCCGAAGTGCAGCTCGTGCGTCTCGGGAAAGGAGCCCTTGCCCATGAGCGTCGTCACGACCGGCAGCCGCCCGGCCTCCGCCAGGCGGAGCAGCTCGGGGCAGGCGTCCGCGTTCAGAACGCCTCCGCCCACGTAGAGCACCGGCCGGCTCGCCTCGGCCATCCGCTGCGCGGCCGCGCTGATCTGGCGCGGGTGGCCGCGGCGGGGAGGCTTCCAGCCGGGCAGGTCGACGGTCTCGGGCACGCTGAAGTCGAGCTCGGCCTCCTGCACGTCGCGCGGGACGTCGACGAGGACAGGCCCGCAGCGGCCCGTGCGGGCGACGTGGAACGCCGCCTTGAGCACGGCCGGCAGCTCCTCCACGTCCTGCACGAGCCACGAGTGCTTGACGATCGGGATCGTGATGCCCGTGATGTCGCACTCCTGGAAGGCGTCCGTGCCGATCAGGTTGGAGCGCACCTGGCCCGTGACGCAGACGAGCGGGGTCGAATCCATCCAGGCGTCCGCGATCGGGGTCACGAGATTGGTCGCGCCGGGTCCGGAGGTCGCGATCGCGACCCCGACCTTGCCGGAGGCACGCGCGTAGCCCTGGGCCATGTGCCCCGCGCCCTGCTCGTGACGGGCGAGCACGTGCCGCACGGTCGTGCCGCGCGCGAAGGCGTCGTAGGTGGGGAGGATGGCCCCGCCCGGGATGCCGAAGGCGACGTCGACGCCCTCGGCCTCGAGCGAGCGCAGGATGGCGTCGGCGCCGAGCATCCTCATGCCGCGCCCTGCCAGAACTCGGCGTTTCGCACCGAGAGCTGGAAGCCGTGGAGCACGCTCGAGGTGAACTCCCGGGTCGTCGCCGCGACGCCGCGGGCGAGGCGGTCGGGCGTTCGGGCCCCGTTCTGGAGCGCTCGCGAGACGGCGCCCGCGAGCGTGCTGGCCGCGCCCGGCTCCCCGAGACCGTCCAGCATGAGCGCGGCGGCGAGCAGCATCGAGCTCGGATTGACGACACCCTGGCCGGCCAGGGCGGGGCTGTCCTCGGCGCACGGAACGTAGACGCCGGGCCCGTTCGCGCCGAGCAGCGCACGCGCCGAGACGCGCGCGTGCGACGGGCGGCTCGCGAGCTCCACGAGCGCGTCCGCGAAGTCGAGATCCGAGATGACGACGTCGAAGCGGTCGGGCTCGTGCGCGAGCGCGAGCAGCGCGGCGTGGGGCGGCACGTGCTCCACGTCGACCTCCTCGTGGCCGCGTGCGGTCGAGGCGAGCAGCGCCTTCCAGCGCCCGTCGTTCGCGACCGAGGCGAGCCGCAGGCGGCGCGAGCGCGCGAGCGCGAACGCGCGCTCCAACGTCCAGCTCGCCGTCTCCCGTGCCAGCGGTGAGAGCAGGACGAGGTCGCCGTACGCGCCGAAGCGAACGGCCGTGAGCCGTGCCCGCAGGTCGAGCTCGGCACAGACGTCGAGGAGCGCGGGCTCGTCGGCGCCCGCGACGAGGACCGCGTCGGCGCGGAGGTAGGCGAGCCGGGTCGCGAGCGGGACGCGCTGGCCGACCCGCGTGAGCGCGTCGGCGCCGAAGGACACGTGCTCGCAGGTCAGCTCGACCCCGTGGACGCGCGTGACCGCCTCGAGCGCGAGGCTCGCCTCGGCCATCAGCTCCTGCGCCGTGCCGCTTCCCGCCAGGCAGGCGACTCCGTAGCGACGGCCGCTCACGTCGCCGCCCGCTCCAAGAGCTGGTCGAGCCTCACGGGGCGGCCCTCGTCGGCGAGGCGCTTGAAGCGCGCAAACGCCTCCTCGAGCTCGTCGGCCGGCAGCTCGATCCCGCTGTCGACGCACGCCCGCAGGAACGCGTGCCGGCCGGAGTGCTTGCCGAGCGGCAGGGTCATCCGGAGTCCCAGCTCCTCCGGGTCGATGATCTGGTACGTGCGGGTGTCCTTCAGGATCCCGTCCTGGTGGATGCCCGCCTCGTGGGCGAAGGCGTTGGCGCCCACGACCGCCTTGTTCGGCGGTACCGGGTAGCCCGTCAGCCGGGCGACGAGCCGCGAGGCCGCGCCGATCTGACCCGGATCGACCCCGGTCTCGGCGCCGGTGGCATCGCTGCGGACGCGCAGCGCGACGACGACTTCCTCGAGCGCGGCGTTGCCGGCCCGCTCGCCGATCCCGTTCACCGTGCACTCCACCTGCGTCGCCCCCGCGCCCACGCCGGCGAGCGAGTTGGCGACGGCGAGCCCGAGGTCGTCGTGGCAGTGCACCGAGAGCACGACTTCGCCGAGAGAGGGACAACGCTCGCTCACCTCGGTGAGGAAGGCGGCGTAGTCGCCGGGCAGGCTCTGCCCGACGGTGTCAGGGAGGTTGACGGTGGTCGCGCCGGCGCGGATCGCCGCGCCGCAGACCTCGGCGACAAAGGCGGGGTCGGAGCGAGTGGCGTCCTCGCACGAGAACTCGACCTCGTCGGCGAGCCCCGCTGCGTAGCCGACGGCCCGGGTCGCTTGCTCGAGCACCTCGCGCGGCTCGAGTCGAAGCTTCTTCGCCATGTGCACCGGGCTCGTGGCGATGAAGACGTGCAGCCGGGAGCGGCGAGCCTCGGCGAGCGCCTCGGCGCTCGCGTCGATGTCCTCCTTCCTCGTCCTGCAGAGCGAGGCGACGATCGGGCCGCGCACGGCGGCGGCGACCGCGCGCACCCCCTCGTAGTCGCCCGGCGAGGCGGCGGCGAACCCCGCCTCGACGACGTCGACGCCGAGGCGCTCGAGCTGGATCGCCACCTCGGCCTTCTCCTCGGGGCGTAGCGCGATGCCCGGCGATTGCTCGCCGTCGCGCAAGGTCGTGTCGAAGATCGTGATTCTGCGCGGCACTGCCAGTCCTCCTCCGCCTTCACCTGCCGAAGGCGCACCTATGGTGTGGAAAGGTCGTTGTCTGCGCCTCGAAAGGCGCGTCGGCGCGCGCTCCCCCTACCGGGGGAGAATGAGGAGGAGGATCGTGCCGAGACGGTCGACGGCGAGGGCCTCGCCGGCAGGAGCAGAGTCCAGCAATCCATGTCTCGAGCGCATCGAGGGGCCAGTGTCGCGGGTCCGCGCCCGCTTGTCAAATAAAAGCGACGGTGGAGAGTAAAGCGCGAGCGCGGCCCGCCTCAGGGAAGCGCGCCCGCCAGCGCGGTCGTCGCCGTGCGGGCCGGATGGAGCTCCTCGAAGGCGGCGATGCCGGCCTCCCGGCGGGAGGTGAGCGCGATCTCGTCCAGCCCCTCGAGCAGACACGTGCGCGCGTGCGCGTCGAACGGGAAGGCGATCCGCTCGCCCGCGGGCGTCTCGATCGTCTGGTCGACGAGGTCGACCGTCAGCTCGCCGCCCTCGTGCGCGACCTCCATCAGCCGCTTCACCTCGTCCGGCGCCAGCCTGATCGCGACCAGCCCGATCTTGAGCGCGTTCGTGTGGAAGATGTCGCCGAAGGACGGGGCGATCACGACTCTGAAGCCATAGTCCTCGAGCGCCCAGGCCGCGTGCTCGCGCGACGAGCCGCACCCGAAGTTGCGCCCGGCGAGCAGGATCCGCGCCCCGGCCGCCTCCGGCCTGTTCAGCTCGAACTCCGGCCGCGGCCGGCCGTCCGGGTGGAAGCGCCAGTCGTGGAAGAGATGAGCGCCGAAGCCCGCTCGCTCGATCCGCTTCAGGAACTGCTTCGGGACGATCTGGTCGGTGTCGACGTCGGCGCGGTCGAGCACGGCGGCCCGGCTGGTGAGCGTGCGGAAGGGCGTGATCACGCCTCCACCAGCTCCCTGACGTCGACGAAGCGCCCCGCCAGAGCGGTCGCCGCCGCGAGCGCCGGGCTGACCAGGTGCGTCCGCCCGCCGCGTCCCTGCCGGCCCTCGAAGTTGCGGTTCGAGGTCGAGGCGCAGCGCTCGCCCGGCTGCAGGACGTCCGGGTTCATCCCGAGGCACATCGAGCAGCCGGCGCGGCGCCACTCGAAGCCGGCCTGCTGGAAGACCGCGTGCAGCCCCTCCTCCTCCGCCTGCCTCCGCACCGAGGCCGAGCCCGGCACGACGAGCGCGCGCACGCTCGGGTGCACGCGACCACGGCGGGCGACGGCCGCGGCGGCCCGGAGATCCTCGATGCGCGCGTTCGTGCACGAGCCGATGAAGACCCGATCGACGGAGATGTCGCGGATCGGCGTGCCGGGCTCGAGCGCCATGTACGCGAGCGCGCGCTCCACGGTCGCCCGCTCGTCGGGATCGCCGTAGTCGGACGGGTCCGGCACGCGGCCGTCGACCGGCGCCACCATCGAGGGGTTCGTCCCCCACGTCACCTGCGGGGCGAGCTCGGAGACCTCGAGCTCCACCTCGGTGTCGAATCGCGCGTCGTCGTCGGAACGAAGCATGCGCCACTCGTCGAGCGCCTGCTCCCACGCCTTGCCCGTAGGCGCTCCGGGGCGGCCCTCGAGGTACGAGAAGGTGGCGTCGTCCGGCGCGATCAGGCCCGCTCTCGCCCCGGCCTCGATCGACATGTTGCAGAGGGTCATGCGGCCCTCCGGCGACAGCTCGCGGATCGCCTCTCCCGCGTACTCGATCACGTGACCCACCCCGCCGGCGACGCCGAGCCGCTGGACGGCGCCGAGCGCGAGGTCCTTCGCCGTGAGCCCGGGCGGTAGCTTGCCCGTGAAGCTCAGGCGCAGCGAGCGCGGCTTGTGCTGCGGCAGGCACTGGGTCGCGAGCACGTGCTCCACCTCCGACGTGCCGATGCCGAAGGCGAGCGCGCCGAAGGCGCCGTGCGTGGACGTGTGCGAGTCGCCGCAGACGATCGTCATCCCCGGTTGCGTGAGGCCGAGCTCCGGTCCGATCACGTGCACGATGCCCTCGCGCCCCGAGCCGGTCGCGTAGAGCGGAACTCCGAACTCCGCGCAGTTTTGCCGCAGCGCGTCGAGCTGCGCGCGGGCGAGCGGGTCGCGGATCGGGCCCGCCGTCGTCGGGACGTTGTGATCCATCGTGGCGAGCGAGCGGTCGGGCCGGCGAACGCGCCGGCCCGCGAGGCGGAGCCCCTCGAACGCCTGGGGCGAGGTGACCTCGTGGATCAGGTGCAGGTCGACGTAGAGCAGCGAGGGGCCGTCGGGCACCTCCTCGGCGACGACGTGGCTCGCCCAGAGCCGGTCGAGCAGCGTCAGCGGTGAGGCGGTTTTGTGGTGGTCGGTCGTCGTCCGGGTCGCCATGGCGAGCACCCTCGGGTCGTCGGAGTGTGGTGAGAGCAGCCCCGCCCCAGGTGACGCTCGAGCTAGCCGGCGAGGGCGGGAGGTCGGCGCCGGCTAGCGCGCAAGGAATCGCGCGAGAAGACGGACGCGGAGAC